>NZ_JBTSRB010000065.1:0-12438 GCF_054637675.1 Metallibacterium sp. | reverse complement strand
CGCGCCCGGTGGCTACGGCATAGCGAAACACTTGCCCACAGACTTGATGCTGGCGGTGCGCCAGGTCCACGGCGCCGCGCGCTTCGATCCGGCGCAGCACGGCCAGAATGTCCGGGGCGTTCACGCTGCCGATGGCCTGCGCGCCGATGTGGGGGAACACGTTGGCTTCAAGGCGACGCAGGATTTCCGCGCCGTAGCTTGGTGTCCACTTGGCCTTGTGCTTGGCGTGCCACTCGCGGGCGATGGCCTCGAAAGTATTTGAGCACTCCGCTTTGACGGCCTTGCGCTGGGCGCTCGGGTCGATACCGTCCGCAAGCATCGCGCGTGCTTCATCCCGGCGGTAGCGGGCTTTACGCAAGGACACGTCAGGAAACATTCCCAGGGCCAGCGTGTTGCGCTTGCAGGTGCCGGGGCGGCGGTAGTTGAAACGGAACAGGCGTGCGCCGGTGGGCTGCACCAGCAGATACATGCCGCGCTCATCGGTGAGTTTGTACGGCTTGGCGTTGGCGACTGCTGAAGGTGTCAGCATGGCCTTGCACCTCGTCTGTTGATCGTGTCGGCCGTGGCAGGCGATACCGCCAGCGCTGGCCAGTGCCGCACACGATACCGCCAGACTTGGCACAAAATAAGGGAAATCCTGGATGCCTTCGGGGAAGTAAAGGCAAGAAAAAGCCCGCTGGAATGCGGGCTTGAAGGTATTTGCGGGATGATCTGGTAAGTCGAAATGGTGGAGGTGGCGGGAGTCGAACCCGCGTCCGAAGGCGTTTGACGCCCGGTACTACATGCTTAGCTCACCGTTGAATCTCGCTTCCCGGCAGAACGATGTGCGAAGCGCACCGGGAAACCAGCCCACTAAGTCTAGCCATCGACCGGCAGGCGGCGATCGGCAGCGATCCTGTGATAATGACCCTACATCCACGAGCACAGGCACAAGTGGGTTCGGGGCTAGGCCTTAAGCGGCCAGTGCGTAGACGTCGTCGTTGGCGTCTGTGGTTTTGCCGCTGGATTAACGAGGAAAGCTGCCCCCTCGGCATGCACCAAACTATCTCACTACCCCCGTCGAAGCCGGAACACCCCCGGTTGCGATAGGTCTTGCCAGCGCAGTATGCGGGTGCGCGGCGCGGGCCTCAAGGGCTGCGTGCGCCTGCGGCATGCCTGGGGTTCACGCAGGCGGATTTTTGGCGCGCATCACACGTTGCTTTTCACGGTCCCAGTCGCGCTCCTTTTCGCTGGCGCGCTTGTCGTGTTCCTGCTTGCCGCGGGCCAGACCAATCTCGATCTTGACGTGTCGGCCTTTCCAGTACAGCGCCAGCGGAATCAGGGTGTAGCCCTTGCGCTCGACCTCGCCGATCAGCTTGTCGATCTCCTCGCGGTGCAGCAGCAGCTTGCGCGTGCGCCGGTCGTCGGCGACCACGTGCGTCGAGGCGCTGATCAGCGGCGTGATCGAGGCGCCGAACAGATACAGCTCGCCGCTCTTGATCAGCGCGTAGGCGTCGCCGAAGTTGAGGCGACCGGCACGCAGTGCCTTGACCTCCCAGCCTTGCAGCGCAAGCCCGGCTTCGTGGCGCTCATCGATGTGGTATTCGTGGCGGGCGCGTTTGTTGAGCGCAATCGTGCCGCCCGAGACCTTGGCTTTGGGCTTGTTCATATCCGTACAATGGTGGCTTGCCGCAACCGCAGCAGACAGGCCGTGACCCGAATCCAGCGCAGCGCGATCGTGCCGTTCAAGCCGGCGCAGATGTATGAGTTGGTCAACAAGGTCGAAGGATACCCCATGCGTTTCGCATGGTGCGCCGACGCGCGCGTGCTGGAGCGCGGCGAGGGCTACCAGATCGTGCGTCTGGACCTGCGCTTTGCCGGCATGGTGCAAAGTTTCACCACGCGCAACGTGCAGTCACCGCCCGAGCGTTTGCAGATGCAATTGATCGAAGGGCCGCTGCAGGCGCTGGATGGCATCTTCAGCTTCACGCCGCTGGGCGATGCTGGCTGCCGCGTCGGGCTGGACCTGGGCTTTGCTTTCGCCGGACGCCTGTGGGGCCCGGCGCTGCGCCTGGGCTTTCAGGGCCTGGCCGATCGACTGGTCGATGATTTTTGCCTCGAGGCGCGGCGCGCCTATGGCTGAGCACGATCTGGCGGTGGAGGTGGTGTTCGCGCCGCGCACGGGCGCGCCTTTCATGCGGCGCTTGCTGATGCCGTCCGGCAGTTGCGTGCGCGATGCGATCACGCGCAGCGGCCTGGGCACGGAGCATCCCGAGGCCGCTTGGCAGGAGCCGGGCAATCTCGGCATCTTCAGCCGCGTGGTGCGGCCCGAGCACCTGTTGCGCGATGGCGACCGGGTTGAGGTGTATCGAGCGTTGACACTGACACCGATGCAGGCGCGCCGCCTGCGCGCGGCGCGCCGCTGAACCGACTCAGCCGCTGCCGGATTTCTTGTCAGCGCTGTGGCCGCCGTTGTCCGGCGTGCTGGGGATGTAATCGCCCTCGAAGGCCTTGCTGGCCTTGAGCATCTCCTGCGGCGTCTCCGCGAAGAAATGGCCTTCGGTGCGCACCAGTGTGTCGTTCTTGAAGATCAGCGTGAGCTTGCGCTCCCGAACCTTGCCGCCGCGGTGTTGGAAGGTGGACACGTAATCCCAGCGGCTGCTGTCGAACGGCGAGACGACCGAGGGCGCGCCCAGCAGTGTGATCACCTGACGCTTGGTCATGCCGGGCTTGAGTTCATTGACCTTGGCCTGCTCCATCAGGTTGCCTTGCTGGACGTCCGGTTTGTAGAGGATGCCGCAGCCGCCCAGCGCGAAGCCGGATGCGAGTGCGATGGCCCAGATGATGACCCGCGTACGATTGATGGTTTGCATGCGCCCTGCGCCAGCGTTCAAAGGACCGGATGATACACTGCCGCCGAAGCCGATCGGGGGCGTTGCACCGTGGATCAATCGCAGGAATTGCGCCGCGTCGGTTTGAAGGTCACGCATCCGCGCGTGCGCATCCTCACCATCCTGCAGGGTGGCCATCCGCGCCACCTCACTGCCGAGGATGTCTACCGGCATCTGGTCGAGCACAATGAAGACATCGGTCTGGCCACGGTGTACCGCGTGCTCACCCAGTTCGAGGCGGCCGGCATCGTCAACAAGCACCATTTCGAAAGCGGGCAGGCGGTTTTCGAGCTGAACCGCGGACGCCACCACGACCACATGATCGATCTGGACAGCGGCAAGGTGATCGAGTTCGTGGACGAAGACATTGAGCGCCTGCAGCGCGCGATCGCGCAGCGCCATGGCTATGATCTCGAAGAGCACAGTCTGGTGCTGTACGTGCGCGCGCGCCGCGCCGCGCCGCGCGTGACACCGGAAACCACCGTCGCCAAGACGATCACGCGCAGCGTCGGCGCCAAGAAGTGACGCCCGCGCAAGGCGGGCGTCACATCGATAGACGCGGACGGCAATCCCTGACCACCCGCGAACCCGGCTCCCCAAGCCAGGCAATTCGCCGCGGTCATCCTGACCTGCGGCGCGCAACGGCGATCCATAGCCGCGCAGCGGGTTCACCACCCGCTTGGCAAGGACCGCCCCAAACGGCGCTTGCCAGCCGCCACACTCCGATGGCGACACCCCCAAACATGAAGTAAATGTAAATGCGGCGCTAAGGGCGCGGCAATTGGAAAGATTCCTAGAATGCGGCATGGGCGTCACACCCATCCCGTCGCTGGCCACGCGGCTAATGTGGTCACGCGGGTTCGGTGGGTGACTGAGTGCGCTGACGATGGCGGCTGCCGGTGCGGTAATCGGCCATCATGCGGCGAAGCGCTCATGGTCTCACTCGCCGGCATGCTCGCGCGCCAGCTCATGAAGCTGATCGGCGCCCATGTCCACGCCGTCTGCCCACAGCACGGCATGCCCCAGGTGTCGGCCCTGACCTTGCGGAATCGTGCCCGTGCGCAGCGGCGCTTACCTGTAGCGTTTGATCAGGCGCGGTACGTCCACGGGCAGTGTCTCTCCCGTGCTTCGGGTCATCGTCAGCGTCCGCGTCGCTGGCGCTTGCGCCGTGACAGTGCGGATCAGAGGTGGTTTGTTCATGGCTCGATCCCCCTCCATGTTGCCAGCAGCATCACCTTGTTCGTCGCGATCCACGCCATGGCCTTGGCCATCCATTCCTCGACGCCCAAGAGCATCACTCGATCCTGCAGAACCACCGCGAGGGCCGGATCGCTGGCTGCACCCGGCAGCGACGGTCCGCCGCTCCATGTGAATGTTCGTGATGCCGCCTGTTGCCAGAACCTGGAGCCCGCCAGTGCTGACTGACCTTGCGTGGCGGCGGCCACATCGAGCAGGCCGGGTTGCGCGAAAGCCTTGTCAACATCCAGAACCAGACGTCGTATGCGCATGGGAGTCTCCTTGCTCGCGGGAACAACAGCGCGGCGATCGCGCCGCGCATGAAGCCTATTTCATGCTCACGCCGCGCGCGCCAGATGCGCGGTGCTGTTGAGCAGGGCGATGCGATAGCCGCCGTCGGCGCGCACCTCGATCCGATTCACCGCGGTCGGATCCTGACGCAGGCTGGCGTAATGGGTGAGCGGCGCCTGCAGCACATGCAGAATCAGCACGCGGATGATGGCATCGTGGGTCACCAGCACCACGCTGCCACTGGCGTGATGGCGCTGGATGGTGTGCAGGGCGCCGACGACGCGCACCTCGACCTGACGCAGGGTTTCGCCATCGGGCGGCGGATTGATGCCGGGGTCGTGCATCCACGCGCGAAAAGGTTCAGGATCGCGCGCCGCGGCTTCGAGATCGGTCAGTCCGGTCCAGCGCCCGTAATCGGTATCGGTCAGATCCATGCTGGCCTGCACTTTCAGCGCCAGCGGATTGCCGATGGTGTTGGCGGTGTCGATGCAGCGCGACAGCGGGCTGGCGTAAATCGCGCTCACGTTGAAATGGTCACGTACCCATTCTCCCATCGCATGCGCTTGCACCTTGCCCAGGTCGGTCAGCGCCAGATCCTGGCGCCCGCGGAAACGCGGTGGATCGATGCCGGGCACTTCGCCGTGGCGGATCAACAGCAATTCGAGACTCATGTCGTGCTCCTTTCCAAGCTTGCGGAGTGCGGCAGCGCGAGGCGCCGCCGCCGTGTTCACGTCGATGCGTGCGGCACGGTGTTGCCGTACTCGACCTGATAGCGACTCCAGAACAGCGGCGCCTTGTCTTCCTCGGCCAGCGCGATCAGCGTGTCGGCTTCGTCCTTGCTCACCACGAACTCGACCAGCACGGTGAGGTTGGCGGCCATCTCGAAGAACGCCTGCTCATGCAGATGTCCATGCCGACCGAAGCCGGCGATGGCGCGAAACGCCGAGCCGCCGTGGATGCCGCGGCGCTTGGCCTGCTCCAGCAGCCATTCGTAGACCAGCTTGCCTTTGTGCTTCTGGTTTTCATGCATGTAAAAGCGCAGCGCACATCCGATCATGGGGTTCTCCTCTCAGTGACGGGTCAACAAACGGCCCAGCCCGATACCTGCCAGGCAAAAACCGATGCCACCCAACAAGTGCACGCCTGTATGCGCCAAGGCCCAGCCCCATTGCCCGCGCAACCACAGCGTCACCGACTCGGCGTCAAACGTGGAAAACGTGGTCAGCCCGCCCAGAAATCCGGTGGCGAAGGCCAGGCGCAGTTCCACCGGCAGGCCCATGTAGGGCGGGAAATTGCTGATCACGATGCCCATCAGAAACCCGCCCAGCAGATTGGCGGCCACCGTGCCCAGCGGCAGCGTGGGGAACAGCGGGTTGAGCATCAAGGCGAAGGCATAGCGCAACCACGCGCCCAGCGCGGCGCCGATACCGATACCGGCAAGAACAGTGGGGTTCATCATGCTCCTCTGCAAGTTGCTGTTTCACACGCCCACAAAAATGCCTGCCGCGCCGAGCGAATCGGTACAGCAGGCATCATCAACCGGTGTTGGGTGGTTCGGCCGCGAGGCCGGGAGGAATGCCTTCTCCCGTGGGCAAGGCATTAGAGCCGCGCGCGCGGCGAAAGTTCACGCGCTGCCGTTGCCCGTGGCGGCCATCAGCGCTTTCAGCAGGGCGCTCATTTCCTCGCGCGTGCCGTTGACGGTGAGCTGGTGCTCGCGCTGGAAATCCAGGCCGAGGTTGAGTGTCACCGCCGGGCCGAGATCGTTGCCTTCCTCGTCCAGGCGCTGATAACCCTCGGGCTTGCCGATCAATGCCACGCGCGCGGCATCCACGAAACGTCCATCCGGAAGCTTGATCCAGCGCTGCATCGATGTCTCTCCCCGGTGCGGGCCGCTACCCGCTGCACAGCGCCATCATAGGCGGCCGCGCGAGGCGCGCCAACTGTGGCGAACAAGCCGCTGACACAGCACGCGAACCCGGTCGCCGCGCGCGTTGACCGTCGCCGCTCTGCTGCGTAAACTGCGCGGCTCGCGGGCGGTTAGCTCAGCGGTAGAGCACTGCTTTCACACGGCAGGGGCCATAGGTTCGATCCCTATACCGCCCACCATAAAATCAAGCACATACGAAGCATTTTGAATCAAGGCCCGGCCTCAAAACCGGGCCTTTTCCATGGTTCCGTGGCTACACAGTGGCTATGAACACCCGGTGCGCACCCGTAGCGCACCGTCTGCAACGTTCCGACGTGGCGATGGGATGGCTATAGCCACCGGCAGCGGGCGCCAGCACTTCATGGCGCGCTTGAACAGCGCAGTCTTGACAACTGTGTACCGATCATATACAATGCTCAAATAAATTAATAAATAATAAGAGGTTATACTGTATATGATCAAGCAATTCAGGCATAAAGGAATAGAAAAATTCGTCACGTCCGGCGCAACTTCTGGCATTCAGCCGGCGCACAAGAACAAACTTCGGCTGCAGCTCACAACGCTCAACGCTGCGACACAACCACGTGATATGGATGCCCCAGGATGGAACCTGCATCCTCTGCATGGAAAACTTGCAGGGCACTGGTCGGTGAAGGTCAATGGCAATTGGCGCCTGACCTTCACCTTTGAGGGGCAGGACGCCGTGCTAGTCGATTACACCGACTATCACTGACAACTTTCGACAAACTGACAACTCTCGACAACTTTAGGAGCCGCACATGATCCGCATGCACAACCCTGCCCATCCGGGCGAGGTGCTGCGCGAATTCCTTGGCGACATCACGGTAACTGAGGCGGCGAACCGCCTCCATGTGACTCGCGTTTCCCTTTCCCGAATTTTGAATGGCACCAACGGCATTTCCGCTGACATGGCTATGCGCCTTGAGAAGGCACTCGGCACGAGCGCTGAATTGTGGGTCAGCCTGCAGGCGCAGCACGACCTGTGGATAGCCAGCAAGCGCAAGCAGCCCAAGGTGCTTCCCATCCGTACAGCGGATTCTGAGTCTCACGCCCCGCCCTTGCCGCCGGTTCCAGACCGGCGCTTCGGGCGGTGAGGCGCGCAGCGCCTGGCGACAAGTTCGCGCTTCAGCGATCGGCGGTGCTGCGGCAGCGCGATGACTTGCGCCTCCGCCACCGCGCTGAGATCTCCCCGCGCGTCGATTCCCCCGCTCATCGGGGTAGGTGAAGCAATCAAGCGCAGGCCTTCGCGCTCGATATTCGTTGCCGCGTTGTCGTCGCGGTCATGTTCGGTGCCGCAGACCGCGCAGGTCCAGCGGCGCTGGTTCAGCGTGAGCGCCTTGTTGACTGCACCGCACGCCGAACAGGTCTTGCTGCTGGGATACCAGCGGTCTACGACACTGATCTGGCGCCCGGCCCACTGGGCCTTGTAAGTGATCTGGCGGCGCAGCTCGCCGGGCGCGGCGTTGGCCACCGAGCGCCGAAACGACCGTCGCCCCATGCCGCGCGCCATGGCCTTCACTGCCAGGTCCTCGAGACAGATGACCTGCGCGCAACGGACGATGTCCGTGGTCGCGCGGTGCAGTGCCTCGCGGCGCACGGCGCCGATGCGCGCATGCAGCGCGGCGACACGCTGCTGGGTGCGGCGCATGCGGTTGGAGACCTGGATGCGCGTGCCCTTGGGGAAGGGCGCGGCTGGGTCCAGACCCTGGCGCCGGGCAGCAGCATCGCGCTGGCGCACGTAGTGCCGCTGGTAGCGGCGCAGGCGCGCCAGGCTGGATCTCAGCGCTGCCGGCGCCGGCACGCGCTGGCCATCGCTGCGCACCACCAGATCCTTGAGGCCGACGTCGACGCCCAGTACCGCGCGCGCCGCCGGCGCGCAGGTCGGCGCGCAGGCCTGCGCCTGGACGCCGTCGGCCGTGATGCTGGCGTACCACGCTTGGCCTTCGCGGCGCAGCGTGACGCTGCGCAGCCGCCCGGCCAGTTCCTCGGTGCGGCGCAGCTTGAGGGTACCGAGGCCCGGCAGGTTCACGCGGGCCCAGCGTTTGCCTTCCTCGCCGCGATCCAGCTGCTCGCGGCGCTGGTCCATGGTGAAGCGGATGCCATGCGGCACGCCGCGGCGGCGGAAGCGCGGGTACTTCGCGCGCTTCGCGAAGAAGGCCGCGAAGGCCCGTTCCTGGTCGCGCAGGATCTGGTTGAACGGTTCGCGCGGCAGGTCGCCGAGCCAGGCCGTGTCCGGCGCGGCGCGCAGTTGCGTGAACTCGCGCGACAGCGCGATCCAGTTGAGCTTCGTGCCGTCGGCACGATACGCAGAGCTACGCCTGGCCAGCGCCCAGTTCCACACGAACCGTGTCGCGCCGACGAGCTGCGCGAGCTGGCGCCCCTGCACCCGCGTGGGATACACGCGCATGCGGTAGGCGCGCTCGATCCCCGGCGGGTTTTCAACGGGCAGGACTGCACTCATGGTGTCATTGCACCGCGACCCCGTCGCACGGTGTGAGACGAAGGGCTGATTTCCGCCGGACGTCCGCCTCGCTCGCGCGCAACGCCGAGGTGGGCTGGCGCGCGGCCGCTACGCGGCACGCTCCGTTGTGACTCATGGCCACCGGGGTCGTCATCGTCCTGATTCCTTCGTGGCGATCCAAGATGGCATCGAGATTCGGAAGGTCACGGTAGTGCAACAACAGCACGCGGTTAGTCTTCGCCAACTCCTCGGCAGCCGCCGTGTACCTGTTGTTTGAAACCACAATCCCGAAGTCGGCTTGCTCGTGAGCACGGCCGGCGGCGACCTCTTGAACCGGCTTGTTACCGACCGGACTGGAGTAGAGCTTGCATTGGACCACCACGCGACGGCTGGCCTTGAATGCGACGACATCGACGCCTTGGTCGCGGCTCTGCTGCGTTACTCGAGCGTCCCAGCCGTGCTTTCGAAGGGTCTCGGCACAGAAGGTCTCGAATTCCCTGGGCGTGAAATCATCTGCGAACTTCGCAAACGGATTCTGGGTGGCCGTAACCGCGGCAACCTGCACGTCGATCGCTTTCAGCACTTCCACTCTGTTCTGGCTCAGGGTGACCTGCTCCGCCGCTGTAAGCGTGGGCTTCAGGTGTTGCTGGACGAAGTAATCCAACTCCTTCAACCACCTCTCCCCCTGTGGCTTCCCGTATGGGTCCAACTGGACCAGTTGGGCGCCTGCCAGCGCGCCAACACCGTTCGACTTCTTCCGGCGCGTCAGCGCCGCCAGCAGGCCGCCCGCAATCGCTTCAACTCCGTTCGACTTCTTCCGGCGTGCCATCGTCGCCACCTGTTTTGCCGCACGTTCTGTACGATGGCCGTGACTTCGGGAGGCGTCAAGCAAGATGGAAGCAGCGAGATATTGAGCAGAAATACGGCGCTTGCTCCACAATGGATGGACAAGAACGCAGGCAACGATGAAGCGATACTTGGTATTCGGCGCGGCATGCGTCACGCTGATGCTGGCGGCATGCTCGCATCCATCCAGCTTCAGTTTGTCGGGCGGCTACATCGCTCGCGGCAACGGCTTCGCTGAGTTCTCCGGGTGCGCTCCTGACGCCCAGCAACTCAGCATCAAGCTGATGAGGAGCACGATCAGCCGACTGCCAGACGGACAGGCTTTCCGACGCGCGTCAGCATTTCCACCAGGGTGTCGATGGTGAACTTGGACGTCTTGAAGTTCACGACGTCCGAAACACGCGGGCGCGACACCATCAGGATCTGGGCGGCCTGCGCCTGCTTCAGGTGATGCTCCTGAATCCAGGCAGCGATCTCGGCCATGAGCTGCTCCTTGAGTGCCTGCGCCTCGTCAATCTGTTTGCGCGAGATGGCTTGCAGGCGTTGGGCCTCGCTCGGCTCGAAGCCAAGGTCCAGAAAAAGATTGGCGCCCGGTCGGGTGACATGGCGCACGGCGGTATCGATCTTCATCGCGGTTTCTTCCTGCTCGCCACCACGGCGCGGTAGCGGGCTTCAGTGATGGCTTTGTCCGGCTTGCTCGTGGCTTGGCTCTTCTTCTGGAAGCAGTGAAGCACGTAGACAGCCTCGGCGAACTTGGCGACGTACATCACCCGAAAGGCTCCGCTGTCTTCGGCAAGGCGCACTTCGCGGACGCCTGCACCGAGTTCATCGAAGGGCTTCCAATTCTCAGGGTCCATGCCGCGCTGGATGCGGCGAAGCTGGAATCCCGCGCTTCGGCGCGCATCATCCGGGAACGCCTTTAGATCTTCGAGCGCGGAACCTATCCATCGAAGCTCTTTCTCAGGCTGCTGGCCGGATGATGCCGTCACGCATAACTCCTGTATCAAATATTATACCAAAAGCCGAACAAGCGCGACATGAGAACGAGCAAGCCCGCTCACCCCAGCTTCTTCGCCAGATCCGCTGCCCGCGGATGGTAGTACCGCTTGAGCATCCGCAGATCCTTGTGGCCGGTCACCGCTGCCAGCTCGATCAGGTTGGGCAGCTTCTCGGCCAGCCGGCTGGTCGCCTCATGCCGCAGGTCGTGGAAGTGCAGATCCTCGAGACCGGCGCGCTTCGTGGCGCGCTTCCAGGCGAGCTTGACCGCTTGTGCAGTGACCGGGAACACCCGCTCGTCCATGCCGCTGCTGCGCGGCAGCGCTTCCAGAACGGCCACAGCGCGGCTCGACAACGGCACCGTCCGCGACTCGCCGTTCTTCGTGTCTTCAAGATGCGCCGTCTGTGCCTTGAGATCGATGTTCTCCCAGCGCAGCGCCAGCAGTTCGCCCTGGCGCATGGCCGTCTCGATCGCGAACAGCACCAGCGGACGCATCCACGGATTGCGCGTGCCGACTCGATAGCCGCCGCTGCGCTTGGCGCCCTTGACGGTCCCGGCGCGGTCCCCAAGGGCTTCGAGCAGGCGAGCCTCCTCGCCCGCCTCGAGGCGCCGATCGCGGGCGCGCACAGCGGCCGGGCGGCGAACCGATGCCACTGGGTTGCCAGGCAGGGCGATCATGCGCTCCTTGATTCCCCAATTGATCACCGCTGACAGCAAGTTGAGCTCACGCGTACATCAGCTGGAACGAGGGTGCACTTCGCACCGTTGCCGTGCGCGAACTGGCCAACGCGGCGCACCACCAGCGCGTAGCGCGCCTGTCGGAGCTGTTTGCGCAAGAGGTCAAGGAACTCGCGTTGTCAAACGCCTCCCGAGTGGGGGCATCCAGGTGAATCCGCCGTTCGCGGTGTCGGCTCGCGTTGTCGTGCGCTGCAAGTTCTCGCAAGTGGTCCACGAGGAGGATCTTTCTGCCATGGACTTCGAAAGCGCGCTGGTGATCAAGGGACGCACCAGCCTCAAGTCGGATAGCGACATGATCCTCGGGTTTACCGAGCAATTCGCCGACTGGGTACGCGGGAGCTTCCTCCCGGCCGTGCGCATCAAACTCGCGTCCGCGTCCGCGGGTCAACTCGACTCGGCCGAGCGCTGGTTCGACGACTGGCACGACTATCACGTGGATCTGGGAAGCCGCCGGAAGAGGAGCTTCAACAACGTGACCTTCAAGTATTCGCCGGAGCTCGAGGTCGCCGAAGCGGCAAATAATACTCTCGAGGTCATCGTCCTGGGCCGCCAAATGGCGCAAGAGCGGCCGATTTAGACAGTATGACTTTCGCCTGGTTAGGCGCTGACCTCCGCGGAGACCAAGACGCGGGTTGGCGTGATGCCAGAGCCGCAGGAGCGAGACGAGGCTACGCTCATGAACGGTTTTCACCGCGGAGGTCAGCATGAAAAACGATAGCACTGTGTTTGTAGGCTTGGACGTGCACAAAGACTCGAACGTGGCGGCGTACGCGATCGACATGGGCGAAGTGCAGAGCTTGGGCAACATCGGCGTTCTGGAACGTGACCACGACCGATTGTGCACCCGGATGCAGAGCAAGGCGTCCCGTGTGGTCTTCGTCTATGAAGCCGGACCCTGTGGCTACGGGCTGTACCGGTATCTGACGAAGAAGGGTTTTGCGTGCACGGTGTGTGCGCCCTCGCGGCTGGCGCGCAAGCCGGGTGACCGGGTGAAGACGGATCGGCGCGACGCGGTGATGCTGGTACGGGCGCTGCGCAATGACGACCTGAG
>NZ_JBTSRB010000064.1:0-13290 GCF_054637675.1 Metallibacterium sp. | reverse complement strand
AGCGTCGCGGCCATCGAGGCCGATCCAGGGCAAGCGGCCGCGCGCACTGGCGCCGCGTTGTAAACGGCGTTCGCCGCTTCAGGCGCGCAGCAACTTCAGCGTGTGCTGCGCGATCATCAGCTCCTCGTCGGTGGGCACCACGCGCAGCGCGATGTGAGAGTCGGGCGCGGCGATATCGAGCACGCCCGTGCTGCCGGCATTGGCCACGGCATCGAGCCGGGCGCCGAACAGGCCCAGGCGTTGCACGATCGCCGCGCGCGCGCCGGGGGCGTGCTCACCGATACCCGCGGTGAACACCAGCCCGTCGAGGCCGCCCATGCTCGCCGCCATCGCCGCCACGCTTTGTGCGACGCGATGCGCGAACACAGCCAGCGCCAACCGCGCTGCGGGCGTGTCGCTGGCGAGCAGCTCGCGCATGTCGCCGCTGAGTCCGGACAGGCCCTTGAGGCCGCAGTCGTGATACAACAAATGACTGATCTGCCCGGCATCGAGACCTTGCTCCTGCAGCAGATACAGCACCACGCCGGGATCGAGGTTGCCCGGGCGCGTGCCCATCACCAAGCCTTCGAGTGCGGAAAAACCCATGGTGCTGTCCACGCTGCGCCCACCCTGCAGCGCGCACAGCGAAGCGCCGTTGCCGAGGTGCGCGACCACGGTGCGGCCGCGCGCCAGCTCGGGTGCGATGCTGGGCAGGCGCGAAGCGATGTACTCGTAGGCAACTTGCTCATGGGCTACCTCCAGCGCGGCGAGATCCATCTGCACCTGCTGCCGGTAGAGCCGATCATCGACCCGTGCCAGCACGACACCCGTCTTGACCTCACGGCCTTCATCAAACGGCAAATAGGTAATCGGGGCCTCGACATCAGTAAAGCTGAGCACACTCTGGTGTGCCTCGATGTTGCCCGAAACGACGATGTTGACGAGTCCCTGTGCGGGGCCGAATACCAGTGTGTGTAACGGCGTCCAGAAAACGATCGTCACTGCAGCCATGACTGCCACCAGCACCAACAGTGCTGTACGTCGAGGACCCGTCATGAAGGATGACTCACAGTGCTTGGTCTGTGCGTGGCTGCTTGAAAGCAAGAACCATCCGGAGCGATCTGACATCCGGATCAAGTTGACAGTGCCATGTTTTCCTATTCAATCGTGCTGCATATTGATCCAGGTCAAATTCAAGCGTCCCTCGGTCCGGGCTGCTGCGAAGAGCGACGTACAATGTTGTCAGGCACGTACGGACGCCCAAGCCCATGACAGGCTCTGACAAGAACAGCGGTGCACCTGCGCAAGGCATGGTCGTCACGGTGCGCGGGGCCATCGTCGATGTGGAATTTGTCGACTCGGTACTGCCTCCTATCCACACTGCGCTGCGTGTCACCTGGGATCGCCCCGGACTCATGCTGCTCGAAGTGCAGGGGCACCTGGATATGCACACGGTGCGTTGCATTGCCTTGCAAAACACGGCGGGCCTGGCCCGCGGCACGATGGCGCAGTCCACGGGTGCACCCGTGCTGGTCCCCGTCGGGGATGCAGTACTCGGACGCCTACTTGATGTGGTCGGACAAGTGCATGACCTCGGACTGGCGCTGCCGGCCGACACCCCGCGGCGCAGCATCCACAATCCTCCACCCACGCTGGAGCAGGAGACCTCGGCCATCGAGGTCTTTGAAACCGGGGTCAAGGTCATCGATCTGCTGGCGCCCATGGCGCAGGGAGGCAAGGCCGCCATGTTCGGCGGCGCGGGTGTGGGCAAGACCGTGCTGGTGATGGAACTCATCCACGCGATGATGGAGAAGTACCGCGGCATTTCGGTCTTCGCGGGCGTCGGCGAGCGCTTGCGCGAGGGACACGAGATGCTGAGCGACATGCGCGACTCCGGCGTGCTTGCGCGCACCGTGTTGGTGTACGGACAGATGAACGAACCCCCGGGCGCGCGCTGGCGGGTAGCGCACAGCGCGTTGACCATCGCCGAGTATTTTCGCGATCAGAAGCGCCAGAATGTGTTGTTGCTGATGGACAACGTGTTCCGTTTCGTCCAAGCCGGCAGCGAGGTGTCGAGCCTGCTGGGCCGACTGCCGTCGCGCGTGGGTTATCAACCGACCCTGGGTAGCGAAGTGGCGGCGCTGCAGGAACGCATCGCCTCGGTGGCGGGTGCCGCGGTCACCGCGATCCAGGCAGCCTACGTACCGGCGGACGACTTCACCGATCCGGCGGTCACGGCCATCTCCAGCCATATGGACAGCATGATCATGCTGTCGCGCCAACTCGCCGCCGAGGGGTTCTATCCGGCGGTCGATCCGCTGGCCTCAACATCCGCGTTGCTCGATCCGCTGGTGGTTGGCGTGGAGCATTACCGTATTGCCGAACGCGCCCGCGAGACACTGGCGCGGTTCAAGGAACTGCAGGACATCATCGCCTTGCTCGGAGTGGAGGAGCTCGGTGCCAGTGACCGGCGGGTGGTCAAGCGCGCACGGCGCTTGCAGCGCTTTCTCAGCCAGCCGTTCATGGTGACCGAGGCTTTCACAGGAACGCCTGGGCGTACCGTGGCGCGCGCGGATACCTTGGCCGGCGTGCGCGCGATTCTCGACGGTGAAACCGATGCCTGGGCGGAAAGCTCGCTGTACATGGTGGGCACGCTGGACGAAGCGCGGCACAAGGAGCAGGCGTCGCCGCAAGCGACGCACGCTGCTGGGGAGCCGGCGAAGTGAAGCTGCGCATTGTCACCCCGTTATCGATCGAGGTCGATGAGGACGGCGTGCAGTCCTTGCGCGCCGAAGATGCGAGCGGCAGTTTCGGCATCTTGCCCCGGCATGCCGATTTCCTCACCAGCCTGGCCATATCGGTGGTGAGCTGGACACGCGCTGATGGATCGCAGCGTCATTGCGCGGTGCGTCGCGGCGTACTGACCATGTTCGGCGGGCGCGAAGTGCACATCGCCACGCGCGAAGCGGTGGTGGGCGACGATCTCGCGCAACTCGACACGACCGTGCTGGCCCGTTTCCACGCCGATCTCGACCTCGAACGCACGCAGCATGCGGATAGCACGCGTTTGCAGCTCAATGCCATCCGGCTGATCATGCGTCATCTGCGCGCGGGCCAGTACCGTGGTTCCGGGGTCGGATCATGAGCGAACAACCCCGACGTCCCGACGATGCCGACGACGCACTGGTGCGGCAGGCGCGCCTGCGCAACGCGCGCCAGCAGCGGCAACTGGACGATGGCAAGTCCTCGGTCACGCGCCATCTGGCGCAGATCGGCATGCTCGGTTTGACCATCGTGGTGCCCATGCTGCTTGGCCTCTTCACGGGGCGTTGGCTGGATCACGCCTGCGGAACAGGGCTGATGTTCACCGGCGCGTTGCTGGTCCTGGGGCTGGTCCTGGGTAGCTGGTCGGCCTGGAATTGGATCAAACGCGCATGAATACCTGGCTCCTGCGTGCCGCCTCAGCGTATGCGTCATGGCCGTTGCTGCTACCTGGATTGCTCCTCGGGTTTTTTGCCGGGCTTGCGTACTTTCATGCCATTTGGAGGAGTGCGCGTGCGCTGGTATCTGGCCGGCACAAGGTTCTGGTCACCGTGGCCCTGACATTCGGTCGGCTCATCCTGCTGACCGGCTTGCTGTACCTGGCGGCGCAGGCGGGTGCACTGGTCTTGCTGCTGACGGCATTGGGCGTACTGGCGGGCCGCTTCGTGGTCATGCGTCGCGTGCGTCGGGATGGGTGATGCAATCGCCTCTGCACAATCCGGCACTGTTTCATCTCGGCCCGATACCGATCACGCAGGCCGTGGTGGTCACCTGGGTGATCATGGCACTGCTGTTGCTCGGCGCCTTGTTACTCAGGCGCCGCCTGCAACTGGTGCCTTCGCGCAGTCAGGCGGCTTTCGAGTTGGTCGTCGCCACGGTGGATGCGCAGATCCGCGACACCATGCTGCTCGAACCCGGCCCCTACCGCGCCTTCATCGGTACGTTGTTCGTTTACATTTTTCTGGCCAACTGGTCCTCGCTCGTGCCCGGGGTCAAGCCACCGACGGCCCAGATTGAAACGGACATTGCACTGGCGTTGTTGGTGTTCGTCGCTGTGATCGGCTTTGGCGTGCGCGCTGGCGGGGTGCGTGGCTATCTGACGATCTTCGCCTCACCGAATCCCCTCATGATTCCGCTGAATTTCGTCGAAAGTCTCACCCGCACCTTTTCCTTGTTCGTGCGCCTGTTTGGCAATGTGATGAGTGGCGTGTTCGTGATTGGCATCGTGCTGTCGCTGGCCGGGCTGCTGGTGCCGATCCCCCTGATGGCGCTCGATCTGCTAATCGGCGCGGTGCAGGCTTATATCTTTGCCGTGCTGGCCATGGTGTTCATTGCCGGTGCGATCAGTGAGGGGCAACGCCCCCCGTCATCCGGTTCATCCCCACCCGAATCCACAAGGACTCCACCATGAATTGGTTAGCGCTTGCCAGCATCGTTTCCGCCGCTGTCGCAGTTTCGTTCGGTGCCATTGGCCCGGCCTTGGGTGAGGGGCGTGCCGTGGCCGCCGCGATGGACGCCATCGCCCGCCAACCCGAGGCGGCCAACACCATTTCACGCACCCTGTTCGTGGGCTTGGCAATGATCGAAACCATGGCCATCTACTGCCTGGTGATCGCCCTGTTGCTGCTGTTCGCCAACCCCTTGCTGAAATGACGGCATGACCATCGATTGGTGGACGATCGGCCTGCAGGCGATCAATGTCCTGATCCTGGTCTGGCTGCTCGGGCGTTATTTCTGGCGACCGGTGGCGGACATCATCGCCAAGCGCCAGGCGGCCGCGAAGGAATTGCTCGATGCGGCCCAAGCCCGGCGCGAGCAGGCCGATGCGGCGTTGGCCGAGGTGGCGCAGATCCGCGCCACGATGGCGCAACAACGCGCGGATCTGCTGGTCAAGGCACAGGCCGAGATCGACCAGATGCGTGTCGAGCGCTTGCAGCTTGCCACGCAGCGGGCGCAGGCCGTGCTGGACGCTGCGCAAGTCGAAATCGCCAGGCGGCAGGCCGCTGCGGAACATATCTGGCGTGAACATGCCGCGCAGCTCGCCGTGACCATCGCTCAACGCCTGGCCGCCCGGCTCGACTCCGCTGCAGTGCGTGAGGCCTTCCTCGACTGGCTGCTGCACGACCTGCGTGCGCTGCCCGAGGTGACGCGTGAGGCGTTGGCGCGTGCCGGCGCTGCCAATGTCGTCAGCGCCATGCTGCTCAATGCGTCTGAGCGGACGCACCATGCCGAGTTGATCGGCGCGGCATTGGGCACTCCGATGTCGTTGACGTTCAGCGCCGACCCAGCCCTGATCGCCGGACTGGAACTGCACAGCGCGCACCTGGTGGTGAACAACAGTTGGCGAGCCGATCTCGCCCGCATCCTGGAGGATCTCGGCGATGTCGAGCACGCCTGAAACACCCGCCGATGCATGGCTTGCAAATGCAAGACAGCGCATCGGCGCTACCGTGCTGGGGGCGCGGACGGAACAAATCGGCCGCGTGGAATCGGTGAGCGATGGCATTGCCATGGTATCGGGTCTGCCGCAGGCGCGGCTCGATGAATTGTTGCGCTTCGATCGCGGACAGTTCGGATTTGCCCAAGTGCTTGAGCGCGATCACATTGGCTGCGTACTGCTCGATGGCGCCGATGAAGTGCAGGCTGGCGATGTGGTGCACGGCACCGGCGATGTGGTGCGGGTGCCGACCGGCAATGCCTTGCTGGGGCGGGTGGTCGATCCGTTGGGGCGGCCGCTGGATGGCAAGGAGCCCATCGTTACGGATGCGAAAGAACCCATCGAGCGTCCGGCACCGGCCATTGTCGAGCGCGAACTGGTCACCCAGCCGGTGCAGACGGGCCTGCTGGTGATTGATACCTTGTTTGCCCTGGGGCGTGGGCAGCGCGAACTCATCATCGGCGACCGCGCCATCGGCAAGACCACCATCGCCATCGACACCATCATCAATCAGAAGCACAGCGACATCGTCTGTGTCTACGTGGCGGTGGGCCAGAAAAGCGCGAGCGTGCGCCGCGCCATCGACGCCATCCATGCGCATGGTGCGCCCGAGCGCTGCATCGTGGTCGTGGCCCCAGCCTCCGGTGCGGCGGGCCTGCAGTGGATTGCCCCATTTGCTGGCTTCACCATGGCCGAGTATTTCCGCGACCGCGGCCAGCACGCGCTAGTGGTGATCGACGACCTGAGCAAGCACGCCGCCAGTCACCGCGAAATTGCCTTGCTCACCCGCCAGTCGCCAGGCCGCGAGGCCTATCCCGGCGACGTGTTCTATGTGCATGCGCGTTTGCTGGAGCGGGCCGCGAAGCTGTCCAAGGCCCGAGGCGGCGGCTCGCTCACCGCGCTGCCGATTGCCGAGACCGACGCCGGCAACCTGAGCGCCTATATTCCGACCAATCTGATTTCGATCACCGACGGGCAGATCGTGCTCAATGCACGACTGTTCGACGAAGGGCTGAAACCCGCGGTGGACGTGGGCGTGAGTGTCAGCCGGGTTGGCGGCAAAACCCAAGCCGCCGCACTGCGGCAAGCCGCGCAGACGCTGCGACTGGATTACGCCCAGTTTCTCGAACTGGAAATATTCACCCGCTTCGGCGGCATGCCCGACACGCGGGTGCGCCAGCAGCTCACGCGTGGGGCGCGGATCCGCGCCATTCTCGGCCAGCCACAACACGCACCCTTGCGCTTGGCCGAGGAGGTTGCACTGGTGCTGGCGGTGCAGTCCGGCCTGCTCGATGGCATGGCACTGCCTCTGGTTGAGACATTTCGTCGGGGTCTTGCAGAGGCGCTCGATAGCGGTGCGGCGGATGCGGTGCGCACGATCCAGGAGCAGGGCACGCTGTCGGAGACGACCAAGCAGTCCCTGCTCGAAACCCTGCACCAGTATCTGCAAACCTTGGCATCAGCAAATGCCACAGCACAGGCAGGGTCGGCATGACCGAGCGGCTGGCTGAAATCGAAGCCCGCATCCAGGGCACGCAGCAACTCGGCGCCGTGGTCAACGCCATGCGCGGCATGGCGGCGGCGCGCGCCCAGCAGGCGCGTAGCCAGCTCGCAGCGGTCGAGAGTTATGCCGCAGACATCGCCGGTGCCATTGGCAGCGCGCTGGAACTCGTCCCAGCGTCTGATGCGGGCCTGCCACCCGCCAGAGCTGGCCGTGCGCTGGTGCTGTTCTGCGCCGAACAGGGGTTCGCGGGAGCCTTCAGCGAACGCGTGCTGGATGCCGCCGACGCGCAATTGCCGGGCGCCGAACTGTTGCTGATCGGCTCCCATGGGTTGACGGCCACGACCGAGCGCGGGTTGCATCCAGGCTGGACCGGCGCCATGCCCGCGCATACCCAAGGCGTACCCAAGCTGGCCGATCGCATCGTCGAGGTGTTGTATGCGCGCATGACCACCGGCGCGATCGAGCGGCTCGATGTCGTGTTCAGCCGCTGGCAACCCGCCCAGCCGATCCAGGTCGAAAGCCGCCGTCTGCTCCCCCCCGATCTGTCGATCTTTCCCCGGCAGACGCAGGCCGCCGCGCCCTTGGTCAACCTCGCACCGGCCTTGCTGCTGCAAGAACTCGTCGTGGCCTATCTGCATGCCCAGCTTTGCGATGCCGCGCTGCACGCCTTCGCCGCCGAGAATCAAGCGCGCATGGAAACCATGGCGGCGGCGCATCAGCAGCTCGACAGCCAGCTTGCCGACCTGCGGGCCGTCCAGAGGCAGGTGCGGCAGGAAGCGATCACCGAGGAAATCATCGAGCTCGCCGCGGGCGAGACGGCCAGCCGTGCGACTGAAGGTGGTCGATGAACGGCCACGTGCGCTTGCGGATCGTCGTGGCACGACAGCTCGCCCGCAGGTGCAGTGCGCTTGCGATACTGTACCAAAGTGTGTTCGGCCAGCTGCAACAACAGGTCGGCTCGATTGACCGGGCAGGGAGGGTGAATCAGCAATGGCGAGTGAGGAGCTGACGATGCGCCCTGCGATCACACATCCTGCATGGGGTCGGCCCTTGAGGCTGCTTCCGCACGAGCGCTTGCAGGACCTGCTGGATGCACTGACCCGCAGCGGCTATCAATGCGTCGGGCCGAAGCTGCGCGACGATGCGATCCTCTACGAACGCTTGGATCGCGCAGCCGACTTGCCGATGGGCGTGTCGGTCGAACAAGGGCCGGGGTCGTATCGCGTCAGCATGACGGACAATACGCGCCGGTTTGCCTGGGCGAACGGGCCGCAGGCGATTAAGCCATTGATCTTCGCACCGCGCGAAACGCTCTGGCGGGCCACACGCCGCGAGGACGGAACCCTCATGCTCGATGCCCAGCCCCCGGTAGTCAGACCTCTGGCCGTCATCGGCGCTCGGGCGTGCGATCTGGCGGCGCTCGACCTGCAGGACAAACACTTTTTGGGCGGCGCCTATCCAGATCCGAGCTACGCAAAACGCCGCGACGGGCTGTTGATCGTGGCCGTGCATTGCAGTCATCCCGCGCAGACATGTTTTTGCGTTTCCACCGGTGATGGCCCGAATGCCACATTCGGGTTCGATATTGCCCTGGCCGAACTGGACAACGGCTTCGTCGCAGAACCCGGCAGCGCGCGCGGCACGGCGATCCTGGATGGATTGTGCTTGTCTGACGCGACGACGGAACAGATGGTCGCGGCCGAGCATCAGAGCCGTCAGGCAGCCGAGCTGCAATGCCGGGCGCTGCCGGGGCGAAACCTGCAAGCGGCCCTGTTTGCCAATCTTGAGCATCCCAGGTGGAATGATGTGGCCGATCGCTGTCTGTCCTGTGGCAATTGCACGTCCGTCTGTCCCACGTGCTTCTGCCATGGCGATGTGGAAGTTCCTAAGCTCGACGGCGGAAGCTCGGCGCATGAGCGCGAATGGGATTCGTGCTTCACTCAAGGGCACAGCTACATTCACGGATTCACGGTACGGCCCGACACACGCGCACGCTATCGACAGTGGCTGACGCACAAGCTCGGCGGCTGGCATGAACAGTACGGCCGCAGCGGCTGCGTCGGATGCGGGCGTTGCATCAGCTGGTGCCCGGTGGGAATCGACATCACGGAAGAGGCCGTCGCGATATGCGGACCGCAACAATGACCCATGATCGTCTTCCCATGGAAGCCGAAGTCGTCGGCCGCGTCGAGGAATCGCCAACGATTTTCACCTTGCGACTGCGCCTGACCGACGAACGCGTGCGGCACGCATACCGCTACGTGCCCGGTCAATTCAACATGGTGTACCTGTATGGTGTGGGCGAAGTGCCGATCTCGATCGTGTCCGATCCGCACGATCCGACCTTGCTGGATCACACCATCCGTGCCGTGGGCCGAGTGACGCATGGGCTCGCCCGGCTGAAGAAACAGGAGCGCATCGGATTGCGCGGCCCCTACGGCCACGGCTGGCCACTGCGTGAGGCCGAGGGTCACGACATCCTCGTAGTCACCGGCGGACTCGGCAGCGCGCCTGTGCTGGTGGTGATCAACTACATCCTGATGCGGCGCGAACGGTTCGGACGCCTCACCATCATCCATGGCGTCAAGCACGCTGACGAACTGATCTGGCGCGAACGCTACGCTTATTGGAACACACTGCCGAATACGCACGTGCTGCTGGCATCCGACCATGGCGGCCCCCTGTGGCCATGGCACGTTGGCCTAGTGACCGAGGTATTCGACGACGCGGAGATAGCGCCGGATCGCACCACGGTGATGATGTGCGGCCCGGAGGGCATGATGCACGCGGGCATCGGCAATCTGACTGCACGCGGCATCGCGGAGGAGCGCATCTACCTAAGCATGGAGCGCAGCATGCACTGCGCTGTCGGGCATTGCGGGCACTGCCAGTATGGCCCGAACTTCGTGTGTCGGGACGGCCCGGTTTTCTCATACGCGCAAGTAAGGGATCTTTTCATGGTGCGGGGGCTTTAGCGATGGGGTCGGCCATGGAACCGAAGGTCGCGGTGCACAAGTTCAGCTCTTGTGACGGTTGCCAGCTTGCGTTCCTGAATCTCGGCGACGCGCTGCTCGAAGCTGCCGAACTGGTGGATTTCGTGCACTTTGCTGAAGCCGGTCCGCTACACCCGGATGCGTCGGTCGACATCGCCTTCGTCGAAGGTAGCATCGCGACACCCGATGATCTGGAGCGCATTGTGCGCGTGCGCAAACAGTCGCGCTTCCTGGTAACCATCGGCGCCTGCGCCACTGCGGGAGGTGTGCAGGCACTGCGCAATCTCTCCAATGCGCGTGAATGGATCGCAGCGGTCTATGCAAGGCCTGACTATATCCAGAGCCTGGACCACTCCACACCGATCGCCCGGCACGTCAAGGTGGACCTCGAACTCTGGGGATGCCCGGTGAACGGACGCCAAGTGCTCGGCGCCCTTCGCGCGTTGCTGTTCGGAGTCGTGCCAACGGAAGAGCGCGACAAAGTCTGCATCGAATGCAAGCGCAGGCAGAGTGTATGCGTGATGGTGACTAGGGGCTTCGCTTGCATGGGGCCGGTTACTCGCACCGGCTGTGGCGCAATATGTCCCAGTTTCGGACGCGACTGCTACGCCTGCTTCGGCCCGGCAGAGAACCCGAATACCGGGGCGTTGGTCAGACGCTTCGAGGGTCTTGGCTTGATGCCCGAAGCGGTCGCCCGGCGATTCCTGTTCATCCACAGTGGAGCGCCTGCCTTTCATGACACAGGCTTGAGTCTTGGTGCAAAAAGCGATGGATGAATCACGCACGCGCAAGGTCGAGATACACGTACCCGTGCTGGCACGGGTGGAAGGCGAGGGCGCCTTGCATCTGCGTACTCGCGGCGGTGCCATCGAGGAGCTGACACTGCAAATCTATGAGCCGCCACGTCTGTTCGAGAAATTCCTCGAAGGTCGTTCCTACGAGGAAGTGCCGGACATGGTGGCGCGCATCTGCGGCATTTGCCCGGTGGCTTATCAGATCAGCGCGGTGAACGCATTGGAGAGTCTGTTCGGCATCGACCCGGGGCCGTGGGTGCACGCGATGCGGCGCGTGCTGTATTGCGGCGAGTGGATCCAGAGCCATTGTCTGCACATCCATCTGCTGGCTGCACCGGACTATTTCGGCTATGAAAACGCCTTTGCCATGGCGCGTGATTATCCAGACATCGTGCGGCGGGGCCTCGGACTGCAAGGGCTGGGCAACGAGATCATGAGTCTGCTCGGAGGGCGATCCGTGCATCCGATTGGCATCAAGGTCGGGGGTTTCCACCACGCTCCGCACGCGAGCGAAGTCGATGCGCTGCTCACCAAGCTGCTCGCGGCGCTGCCCGAATCGGAAGCTCTGGTGCATTGGACCGCCCGCATTCCCATGCCCGACGACGACCAGACATTCACCTGCGTGGCCATGCGCGACGCCGAGGAATATCCGATTCATCGTGGCCATATCAGGACCAGCGACGGGCTCGCGATCGATGCCACGGAATATGATCGGCACTTCACCGAGTACCAGGTTGCACACTCGACGGCCTTGTACAGCCGGTATCAAGGCGGACCCTATCTCGTCGGCCCGCTGGCACGGCTCAACTTGAACCGCGATCGTCTGCCGGCTCCGATACAGCAGTTGATGCACGATACCGGCGTGACTTGGCCGAGTCGCAACATGTTCAACAGCATGGTGGCTCGCGCAATCGAGGTGCACTACGCGCTATCGGAGGCGGCATGCCTTCTGCAGAGCCATTTCCATGATTCGACACCGGCAGTCGCCGTCACGCCGCGTGCAGGCGTCGGCTACGGTTGCTCGGAAGCACCACGTGGCATGCTGTGGCATCGCTACCGCGTGGACGACGAGGGCCGGATCCTCGAGGCGCGTATCGTGCCGCCGACCAGCCAGAATCAGGCGCGCATCGAGGAAGATTTGCGACGGTCACTGGAAGACTTCGGTCTGCAGCACAGCGATGAGGAACTCCGCCTGCATTGCGAGAAGGTGATACGCAATTACGACCCCTGCATTTCGTGCGCGACCCACTTCCTGAAACTGCACGCGGAACGCCTGTGACACACGTGGCCATCATCGGTGTCGGCTCGCCGGCGGGCGACGATCAGGCTGGCTGGTGGGTGGCGCACGCACTGCAGCGCAGCGGGTTGCCGGATCGCCTCGCGTGTCAGACCAGCATCGTCGCGCTGGATCGGCCTGGCGCAAGATTGGTCTGTTATCTGGCAGGCGTGGACGCGGCGGTGCTGATCGATGCGGTGCAGAGCGGCAATGCACCCGGCACCATCCGTCGCGTGGACGATCTGGTGTCGATCAGGAAGGAGGCACTGGTCTCCAGCCACGGTTTCGGCGTCGCATCCGCGCTCGCGCTGGCCAGCGCGCTTGATATGCTGCCGGCGACGCTGGTGTTGTACGGTATCGAGATCGGCAACGTGTCGTTCGATGCGGTGCCGAGTGCTGCTGTCTGCATTGCGGCTGCCTCGCTTGCAGCAAGGATCGATGCCGAAGTGGCCGCGCGATGGCCACGCGAAGAATCCTCGCCCGCCACCAGCGCGAACCCCGTTGAACGAATGACGCCGACCGTGGTGTCGCAATCCGAGGCTTGAGGGTCAGCTCGTGGCGGTTGATAGTCATGCCGCGACCGATATCTCCCGCCAGTTCATTTCGTCGAATGGGCCTCGCATGCTCTGTTAGAGTCAGGCGAAGGTCCAGCCTGCCTAGGTGGCTTGGGCTTTGATTTCCCCAGTCGGGATGGCAACACGCATGAAGCGTTATGTGCGCACACACATCCATCATGGTGGAGCTGACTATTCCTGCTCCGCGCTGCTCCCGGCAGACCTGCAGCCGGCACTGCGCGCACGTCTGGCCGATTACGCCAGCGCAACCATCACGCTGGGTCGTGGCGAGCAGCTCGCGCGTCGCGGTGAGCCGTTCCGCAATCTGTATCTGATTGTGCAAGGTGCCTTCAAACTGGTGCACGTAGGCGAGGGCGGTGGCGAGCAGATCGTCAGCTTCCACGGGCTACGCAACCTGATCGGCCTCGACGGCTTCGCCACCCGTGTGCATGCCACCGATCTGGTTGCGCTGCAATCCTCGATGGTCTGCGAATTCCCGATCGCCGCAATCGAAGCGCTGGCCGGGACCTCGCAGCTCGCGTTGCGTTGGAGATGAGCATGGCCGTATCCCCCCCCCCCCCCGCGCGGCAAAACCGTTGATCCGCGGCAAAACGAACTTCTTGCGGCGCTGCCCGATGCCGAGTTGGCGCGCTGGCTGCCGCATCTGGAACTTGTGGACATACATCATGGCGAGGTGCTCTATCAGCCCGG
>NZ_JBTSRB010000063.1:0-13885 GCF_054637675.1 Metallibacterium sp. | reverse complement strand
AGAAGATCCGAGAGAAGAAAAAATCTCCTCGAGTCCGAGAGCAAACGCGGAAGTCGCAGAGAGCTTGGCATGAAAGAAATAGAGAGCGCGTAAGAAGCCAGCAGCGAGAGTGGTGTGCGACGAATCTGGAAGCGCACATACTCAGACGGTCCAGAGCGCGCGCCAAGAAGCACGGCATATCTTTTGATCTGGAGTTGTTGGACATCATCATCCCGAAGACCTGCCCGTTGTTGGGGATCGCGCTTGAGCGCAAGCCGGGAGTTCAGGCGGGCAGCACACCTTCGCTTGATCGCATCGACTCTTCGCTCGGATACGTGAAGGGCAACGTCTGGGTCATCTCCTGGCGGGCCAATCACATCAAGACCGATGCAAGTCTTGAGGAACTGAAGCAACTGGTAGCGGGGTTGGAGCGATTGCAGCGGGCGCGTTTGCTGAGCAAGTTTCGGAGGGCGGTCTGATGGGCATCCGAGAGTGTTTCATCCCGAGACCCGGCAAGGTGTTTGCTCAGGCCGACTTCTCCGGACTGGAGCTGCACACGCTTGCGCAGGTGTGCGTGACGAAGTTCGGACAGTCGCACCTGGCCCAGGTGCTCAACGCCGGTCTCGATCCGCACACGGCGTTCGCGGCCGACATTCTGGGCATCTCGTACGAGGCGGCCGTCGCGCGCAAGAAGGCCGGCGACGAGGCGGTCGACAACGCGCGGCAGACGGCGAAGGTCGCCAACTTCGGCTTCCCGGGGGGCCTCGGCGCAGAGAAGTTGTGCCTCTTTGCTCGCAAGACCTACGGCGTGCACCTGACCGAGGAGCGCGCCAAGGAGCTCAAGGACGCGTGGCTCGGTCGGTGGCCCGAGATGCGCCTCTTCTTCCAGCACGTCGGCGAGCTGGTCGACGAGGACACGGGCGAGGCCCTGGTCAAGCAGATCTTTTCCGACCGGCTGCGTGGGGGGTGCCACTACACGGCGGCGTGCAACACGTACTTCCAGGGCTTGGGTGCAGATGCGGCCAAGCGCGCTGCGTACCTCGTCTCGCGAGCGTGTTACTCGCAGCCCGACAGTGTCCTGTACGGATCACGGCCCGTGAACTTCGTCCACGACGAGGTCATCCTCGAGACCGACGACGTGCCCGGCGCGCACGAGGTGGCGATGGAGCTGGGCCGGATCATGGTGCAGGGGGCCAACGAGTTTCTGCCCGATGTGCCTGCGCGTGTTGAGCCACTGCTGGCCCGCTGCTGGTCAAAAAAGGCAAAGCCGGTCTACGTCGAGGGGAGACTGGTGCCGTGGGCGGCTTGAATAACGGCGGGGAGTCCCTCGTCCAACCCACCGACCGCGAACTGCGCGGCCACGCGCGACCAAGGACGGGAGCAGGAGCGATGTGGAAGACGAAAGCTGACGGCAACGTGGTGAACTGCTGGGTGATCTGGAAGTATCCGTTGCCCGTCACGGGCGACTTCTACCTGGACCTGCCGGCCAACACCGAGATCCTCTCGGCGCAGGCCCAGCAGGACAAGCCGCAGATGTGGGTGCGACGCAGCCCCGCGGATCCGGACGCGCGGATCATCCGGCGCAACTTTCAGATCGTCGCCACGGGTGAAGAGGTCGAGCACTCTCGATTCGAGCACTGGAACCACATCGACACGTTCCAGCTGCTCGACGGCGAGCTGGTGTTTCATCTGTTCGAGGTGCTGCCGCTGCCGGGGAACGCGCCGTGAGCGCCACCGGCCGCAACCTCGACGGCCACGAGCGCCGCGTGGACGACTTCTACGCGACGTCCGCAGTGGGTCACCAAGGCCATCGGCCCGTACCTGAAGCCTGCCGCCTCGGGCCTTGAGGCCCCGGTCGCGGCAACCGCTGGTTCATGCTCGACGTGTGAATAGGCGCGCACCCGCGCCGTCGAACGTTTCGAAAGAGAGGAAGAGAGATGGCCCACAAGAAAGCGAAAGACGGCGGATCGCATCAGGACATGTGGGCGATCGAGCCCGAGAAGCTGGTCATCGACACAGACGAGTCGAGCGACATGTTCGACGAGCGCGTCAAGCTCGCCGTCAGCGAGGATCTGGTCGCCAGCATCCTGTTCGCTCCCAATGGGGAGGCACCGCAGGGCGTGCTCGTGCCCATCGCGTGCTTCCGCGATCCGGAGACGAGCAAGATCCACGTCGTCAACGGACGACAGCGCGTGCGCGCCTGCATCGAGGCCAACCGGCGCCTCAAGAAGCAGGGACTGCCGCCGCTACGCATCCGCTGGTATCCGGCCAACCGCGGGACCAAGGCGCGGATGGCGACGATGATCTCGGCCAACGAGGGCGACCAGAAGGACTCGCCGCTGGTCAAGGCCAAGAAGGTCGTGCGCCTGAAGGAGCGAGGCTTCGGCGACGAGGAGATCGGCCAGATGCTGTGCGTCTCGGCCGCAACCGTGAAGAACATGATCGCCTTGCTCGACGCGCCTGCGGCGGTCCGCAAGGCCGTCGAGGCCGAGAAGATTTCGGCCAGCGACGGCTACCAGCTCGCCAAGCTCGAGCCGGAAGAAGCCAAGAAGCGCCTCGAGAAGCTGCAGGCCGAAGCGCCCCGCACGCCGGGCAAGAAGCGCTCAAAGAACGCGAAGAAGGCGCGCGAGATCGTGACGGGCAAGAAGATCGAGACGCCGTCGGCGCCGGTCACCGAAGCGATCTCGACTCGCATGGAGAACCGCATCGCCAAGCAGATCGCTGCCTGGGTGCGCGCCGAGTGGAACGAGAATAACTGGGCCGGATCGCCCGCGCAGATGGCCGACCGGATCGAGGCGGGGGAGTGGCGGGATGGCAAGGAGGTTGCGGCCGAATGACGGCCATCTACATCGCAGGCGCCTGGGTGGAGCAGCATCATCGGCCGCGACCGATGATCGCCAAGCTGCGCGAGGCAGGCGTCGAGATCACCTGCGACTGGACTCAGGCCGAGGGCGACGTGTGCGCGTGCGGGCACCATCGGCAGAAGCACGCGCCGTTTGCGTGTGACGGGCTAGAGTCGGGGTGCAGCCACGGCACGCGCTGCTGGTTCGGAACCGAGGGGGGCATGGCGTTCAATGATCTCTCCGCGCCGCCATCCGAATGTGCGTGCCGCTCCTTCAACGGCATCGGCTCCGGCGGCGACAGCCTGCTGACCGACGCCGACCGCCGCAAGTACGCCCAGGCCGATCTCGACGGCGTGCTGGCGGCCGACATCGTCTGGCTGCTCGCGGCCAACGACAGGGGCGCGTGCGGCAGCTGGGTGGAGCTGGGAGCGGCGCTGGCGAGGCGAGAGCTATGCAGGAACGCTGGTGTGCGACCAGCTGCGCCACACATCGTCGTCTCCGGTCCCAAGTGCAAACGGACCATCTTCACCGAGTTGGCCGATCGCTGGGACGAGGATGACGAACTGGCACTGGGGTACGTCATCGGGCTGCACCGGGGGTCGCTGTGAAACCGCTCTCGAAAGATGAGGCGACCGCTTACCGCGAGCGCTGGCCCTCGTGGGCGCACGAGGCGTTCAAGATCGAGCCCGTCGTCAACGAGCAGGGTAATCACTTCGTGGAGATCGCCTGCACGATCGAGCTGAAGTGCCTGCTCGTGACGCTGCCCATCGATCTCCGTCACGATCCGCCGCCCGCTCTGCTGCGCGAGATGCGTGTGCATATGAAGGGGCACGCGCTCGAGCCGCAGTGCGAGAAGGGAAACAAAACGTGAGGCCAAGCATCTTCTTCGCCGGCCTGGGCGGCCTGTTCACCGCGATCGGTCTCGTGTTCGCGGGACTCGCCATCGGTGACGTCAAGACAGCGATGCAGGCGCAGTCGCTCGACCTCGCGCGCCAGAAGGTCCAGATCGCCGACCTCGAAGAGCGCGTCCATCAGCTCGAGGCCGATCTCGATCGCATCGCGCCACACACGCCGAGGGTGCCGTGAGGAAGTTACCTACTCCGCCTCGTGCGATCTGGTTCGTGCGCCACGACACGGGCTACTACGTCGTCTACGACACCACCGACACTGTAGAGGCCCGCAAGGCTGGCTATCAGGTGACGAAGTTCGTGCCGGAGAAGCGCGACCGCGTTCAGTCCAGAAGGTTGCCGCGCGTCAGGGTGCCGCGATGACCCTCGACGCCCGCCTCGCCATCGCCGAGGAGATCATCAGTCCGCACCAGCTCAACGGGCGGGTGGCGATCGATGCCATCCGTGAGGCACGGCAGGCGCTCAAGGACGTGCTGCTGCCGGGATGGTTCTGCGAGGCGTGCCGGGTGTGGACCGGCACGGAGAAGGGCGCAACAGCGTGCCGCGCGTGCGGCAAGGATCGAACGCGATGATCTCCGACGCCGAACTGCTCGCCGGTCTGGCCTTCCTGCAGATCCACGCCCACCCCGCCTACCACGGGGCGCTGCACATGGCCGAGGGCGCGTGCAAGCAGATCCGCGCCGACATCCAGCGGGGCGAGATCCGGATGCGCGCGGCGGACGAACTGGAGCTGTCGGTGCGCGCGGCGCTGGCCATCCGGCAGCTCGGGGTCAAGACGGTTGGTGATCTGGAGCAGTTGATGGACAAGATCGACCTGTCGTCGCGCGACGCCAAGCGTGCCGGCTTCGGCAAGAAGTGCCTCAAGGAGTGCCGCGAGGTGCTCAAGAACCTCGGGCTGGAGATGAGACGATGAACCTCGACGAGATGGCGAAGACCGACGGCCAGGGGCGCGACGTGCTGGAGCGACGCATCGCGGAGCTGGTCGCCGAATGCCGCGAGCTGCGCGAGAAGAACGCCGCACACGTCGGCGTCTGCCTCATCTTGGCGCGCGACAACCAGCAGATGCTCGACAACCTCACCGCGACGCAGACCCGCTGCACCGAGCTGCTCGAGCAGTACCGCACGGCGCTGGCGTGTGGGTACGGCGGGGGACTGGAGAAGAAGTGATGGAGCGCCTCTCCTCGGAAGACGCCCGCCTGCTGCGCGCCACCGTCGCCGCCCTGCGCGATCTCGGAGACCTCGACGAGAATCAAGAGCGCCACCTCGCGGCGTTCGACGGCATGCTGGACAAGTACCGGCCGCTCACGCCCCGGCAGCGCGACTACGTCAAGGGCGTGGCGCAGCGGCTGGAGGTCGACACCGAGGCGCCGCTGCTCGCCAAGGACGTGCCGGTGGGCGAGAAGCTGCGGACGCCTGTGCCGGCGGTGCTGCTGGCGCCGCTGCCTTTGAAGCCCCCTGGCAGAAGGTGATAGGCTCTGCGACGTGGATCCGGACGACACCGCGCCGCCTGAAGCGCCCGACACCATCCCGGCGCCACCGATGCCGCTGCCGCTGCAGGCTGAGCAGTTGGGGTACCTGCCCGATCCGACCACCGATCCGCTGATGCGCGCCTACGCGCTCAACTGGGACGGCTTCGCCTCCGAGGAGCTCGACGACCAATGAATCTCCGTTCGGCTGGCGGCTGTATCTCCAACGCGTCGAGCGTGCAGTGCTACGTGCTCGTGAGCGACACGGCCGGCACATGGCTCGAGATTTCCAAGCCGCAGGCGAGAAAGCTGGTCGACGCCGCTCGCGAGGCCGGTGAGGACGAGGTCGACTGCGAGATGGTCGGCAGCGTGTGCCGGCTGGGCAGCGAGCACGTCATGGAGGCCGACGAGGAAGCCAACGAGTCTCATCCGGTGTGTTCGGAATGCGCCGAGCCGTGGACCACGGATCACGAATGCAGCTAGTAGAAGCCGCCCGTATCTGCTCCTCGCTGCGCTGCCAGCGCTGCCACCGCGCGCCGACCTCCCAAGAGGTGCAGGAGATGGTCGGCGACTTCGGCCACAAGCTGGACGAGACCGACGTCGGCGCCACCCTGAAGGCCGGCAACGCATCGTGTCTGGTCTGGCTCTGCGGGCCATGCCGCGAGAGGCCGCTGACGCGCGCCGAGAAGCGCGCGATGCAGGTCGAGCGCTGGGAAGAGTGGAAGCGCGGCGCTCTCAAGACGATGAGCCAGCAGGAGATCGACGAGCTGGAAGTGCTCTACACGTCGATGGCCGCGACGCAGGAGAAGGCGATCAAGACGGGCAAGTGTCCCGAGTGCGGTGCGGCGCTGGGGGAGAAGCCGGACTTCGCCGGTAGGCCGTTCACCAACATCTTCTGCGCGGCGCCTCGACCCCAGGGGACGACGGCGCATTTTCTCATCGGCGTGGACAACGACGAGCTGCGGGAGTTGAGGGCATCGTGAGCTGGGCGTCGTGGATGTCGAACCCTCAGTACCTTGCCCAGGTCGGCCACTTCCTGGGCGGCGCCCTGGTCGTCTTCGCGCTCGGCGTCTTCTCGCACGACGCGTGGACCCTCTGGGCCTTCGGCATCGGCACGGTGCTGGCTGCCGCCAAGGAGTTCATCGTCGACACGGCCAGCTGGGGAGAGGGCGACAGTTGGAGCGACTCGCTCATGGACTTCAGCTTCTACATCCTCGGCGGGACGGTGGGCCTGTTCCTGTCGCACTTCGCGTTCGCGGGGTACTGCTCGTGATGCTCGCCGCGATCGACGTCGCCTTGCTCGCGTCAGAGTGGGTTCATGGAAGTCGGTGGCCCGCATGCCCCGTGTGCGAGGGGCCACAGCCCGGAGGTGGCCACGAGAAGTATCTGGCGAGGGGCCACGAGGACTACAAGGGCGGTCACGAGGTCGGCTGCGCCATGGATCAGGCCCTGTCCGAGCGCGGCTTCGCCACCCAACGCGAGCGAAACATCGCCCGAGAGAGGCTTAGCGCCGCGACGAGCGCGACCGAGCCGCCGCCTGCGGGGGCGACGTGAGCGTCCCCTGCCCGCAAGAACCCATCCCGATCGGGTGGCGCGTATGGAGGGGTGCCGAAGTCCCGACGCCCATCGTGCAGGCGGCCATTCACGTCCGCGACCACGTGCGCGACTACAAGCGCGGCACCATCGCGCAGACGCTGACGTACAACGGGCAGACCGTGGCCCTTTGGGTAAGTTCGCACAGCTGGACATGGCGCAACGGAGTGTTGATCCAGGGCATCTGCATTTCGGGCGTCGCCGTTCTCCAACAGGCAGGCACCTCGGGCGTCGGCGCCACCGAGGCTGACAACCTCGACACGCCGGACCCCACGGCAGCCGTCTACGCCGGTCCACCCGACCACGAGGCGACCAACTGGCCCCTGGTCGCCGTCTCCGGCGTGGCCCTCGTCGCCACCGTGACGGCCTTCTGGCTGGCCCTGAAGCTCGCCGGTCGCCCGCGCCTGCCCTAGCGGCAAAAATAAATCTGTTTCGCCCCTTATTGACGGTTTCGCGCGTCCAGTACAAGATGCGTACATCTTGCTAGCCGACCACGAACTGAGAGCCGTAGCCGTTGCCGCCGAGTGCTCTGTGTGCGGCCACACGGAACTCTACTGGATCCGACGCTGCCTCGACTCGCTGCCTCCGGTTGATCTCGATGCGGAGCTGGCCGCGCTGGCGGAGCCGGCTCGTCGTCCGGGGCCGGCACGATGACCACGGCGGGAATCGCTCCGGAGACCGGGGTGTTAGTCACGGTCACGTGTTCAAGATGCGGAAAGCAGAAGACCTATCCAGACAGGTTTCCGCCGAGCAGCGATCCGGTCGGATGGTGGTACATCCGCATGTCGAAGGATGGCAGACCCGACCCCAAGGTAAGCCCGGCATTTGTTCTGCTGTGTTCTGCCGAGTGTGCGGAGTCGGTGTTCGTGGCCGCCGTGCACGAGTTCATCGCGAGAGCCGCCGACGAGCCCATCGAGACGGTCTACGTACCAACCATCGGTTGCTTCCTGGAGTAAGACAACGAGCCTACGCGTCACCATCAGCGATCCAGCGGTCCGTCTCCGTTTCGCGGCTCCGACCTCGACGCCGAACTCCTGCCGGATCGCCTCCGCTATCTCAGCCTCGGTGAACGGGATCACCTCTCCGTCCGACGCAACCACGAGCTCACGGTCCACCTCCCGCCGCGCCTTCTTGCCCGTCGTATTCGCTTCAATCCGGGTGCCGTAGTACCCCGACTTGGCCGAACTGTTCTTCGGCCCGACGTGCTCGCGGTGGCGTCTGGTCTTCTTGCTCACACCCCTATCGTAGCTCAGTGCGCCGGAGCCGCCGCAGCGGGGGCCGCCCGCGCCTGCCCTAGTGATGCAAGAGCCGCCAGAGCTCCGCGGCTCCCGCGGCCAGAGCCGCGATGACGGCCCATTCGAGCGCCTTGGCAGCCGCCTTGCGCGCCGCCCACGAGGGGAATGCCTTGATCTTGCGCCAGGTGCCCACCTCGGCCCGGAGACGCATTTCTTCGGTCACGCGCTCCACCGCGGTGCGCAGGTCGTTGGGGCCGAACGGGCTGGAGGGATCTGATGCGAGCGCCTTGAGCTGAGCGTACGTTTCGCGCAGATCGTGCGAGCCGGTGTCGTCGGTCCGGTGCGGAAAGCCGCCCTCGATGAGCACACGCCGCAGCTCGTCGTCGGCCTTGCGCAGACCCGAGACCTCGGCGGCGAGCCTGCCGATGGCTTGCATGATCGCGCCGACGTCGTTGGCGCGCTCGACGCGCACGGCGCGAAACTCGTTCTCGACGTCTTCGAACGACTCGAGATGCCCGCTTCCGTTGTTCATCACGACGCCAACAGGTTCTTGCTGGAAGCGTAGGAGGCGATGCCGGCTCCGGCAGCAGCGAAGAGCGAACTGCTCAGGAGTACCACGTTGGCTCTGGTCGAAGAATCGCTGATGCTGCCGGTGGCGAGTCGCCCACCCACGAGTCCAACGAGCAGACCCCCGACTGCTCCTGCCGCTGTCGTCCAAGCGCTTCCGGTTCGGGTCATGTGCTCAGAATCGCACGAGTTCGGCGCCCGAGCAAAAGCGGGGTAGGCTGCGGGCATGGGTGAGGTTGCCACCACGCCGACTCCACTGACGCGAGCGCAAGCTCTTGGCGCTCTGCTCGCGGCCGGCGTCCCGCAGAGCGCGCTGCCCATGGTCGCCGCCCAGAGTGCGGTGGAGACCAACGCGTGGGGCTCGACGACAGGTCACGGCTTCAACAACTACAACTTCGGCAACACGACCCCCAGCGCCTCGCAGATCGCCGCCGGCATCTCGTGGATGACGCAGGGCGTGCCGAACATGAAGTACATCGCCTTCGACGATCCCGTCTCGGGCGCGAAGTCGATGCTCGGATGGATCACTTCGCACGGCCTGCTCCCCTACGCCGAGAACAACGATCTCGCCGGCTACACCGCCAAGCTGGAGGCGGGGTGCTACTTGGGATGCGTGGGCCGCGTCGACCCGTCGAACGGACAGGTCATCACGCAGCAGGCGTACACGAACTACCAGAACGGCATCGCCTCGTGGATGAACACCCTGCGCAATGTGCAGCCGGTCGCGCCGCCCAGCGCCTCACCCTTCGCAATCCCGGTAGCCGATCTCGCCCTCGCCGCCGCCGCCGCCCTGTCGCTCGCGGGCCTGGGGTACCTGGCCTGGCGGGAGTACAAGCAGCCGGGCTACCTGCTGCCTTTCCGGGCGGCGACGGCCTAGCTTTTCGCGCTTCCGCGGTTCCGGGGTAGTCTCTGGCCATGAAGCGGCTGGCGCTCCTGACCCTGCTGTGCCTCGCGTGCCAGTCGCAGCCGGCCGCGCAGCAGGTGCTACCTGACGCCACGACTCCGATGGCTGCCGCCACGGGCGGCTCCGGTACCGGCCTGGCGCAGGACGCCACCGTTCAGCAGATCATCAAGCTCTACGGCGCGAGCATCCCGCAAGGCGGCTCGGGCACGGGGCTCTGTCAGGACGCCAGCCTGCAGGCTCTGTACAACCTCATCTCGGTCAGCCCGGGGCTGCCCTGCACCTCGGCGACGGTCACCTCGGGGCAGACCTACAGCCTGCTCGCGAGCGATTGCGTAGTCCGGTTCGACACGACGGGGGGCACGACGGCGACGGCCGACATGCACGCCGCAGCCTTCGTCGGGCAGACGGTGACGTTCTACTGGTGGGCGTGGGCGGCGCCCGACGCAGGCGGACCCACGCCGCCGACGGTGAACGTCAATGCGGGTTTCGCCATGGTGCCCTACTCGGGGCAGTCGATGTCGGGCGCCGCGGGTCTGGTCACGACATCTGCGATCACGGCACAGGGCTCGAGCTACACGCTCAGGTGGGACGGAACAGAGTGGACGGTGCCGTGATGGAGAAGAAGACATGAGCGCGCAGTGGTGGAGAGATCGCGACTGGGTGCTTCTGCTCATCAAGAAGCTACAAGCGCAGGTGGCCGGCATTATCGGCGGCACGGGCCTGGGGTACACGAGCGCGGCGACAGTGTCCGGCCAGACCTATGCGGTGCAGCCGACCGACCGCTTCATCATCATGAGCACCGTCGGCACGGGGCCGACAGCCAACCAAACGTCCACAGCGCAGTTGTCACCCGGCACGTACATCGGCGAGATGCATTATCTGGAACACAAGTTCTGGGGCACGGGTGATACGCCCGCGCAGGTGGTCACGTCCGGATGCTCTGCGACGCCCATCGGCGGCTACGCGGCATCGGGAACCTTGATTCCGGCGGGCACGCCGCAAGCGTTCGGCTTGGGCACGACTGTCGTGGCCGTGTGGGATGGCTTCGAATGGGACATCAACTGAAGCGCGCCCTTGTCGATAGTGAACGGAGAACGAGAATGAACAAGTACGTTGCTCTGGTCTTGGCGCTTGCATGCGCCGTTGCAGCCTGCGCCACGTCCGGAAAGCCGACGGGCGCGCCAGACGCCAGCATCGCCCCGGCATCCGCTACGACGGCTGCACCTGACGACGATCGGGGTGTCGTTCGCCCTCCGTTCAAGGCGGTCGTTCCAAAGCTCGACTCGCGTACGCCAGCACAGATCGCGAGTGCGGCCTGCCGTCGCGCCGATGGCTCGTGGGCATGCGCCGGGATCAAGCCGCTCATGGCGGCCGGAAGCGGAACGGCCGGCAACTGCGGCCCCGCGTGTACCGTGCCCGACTGGTACTTCGACTTCGCCAACGGCACCGGATGCGCGAGCGACGCCAACAGCGGGACGTCGGCGACCTGTGGTGGTGCTGGGATTGGGCCGCTTCTGACCGTCGCTCAAGCATTCTCGCGATGGGGCACGCGCTACCCGACTTTCAACGCGCCAAGCCACGTGACGACGCTGCATCTGATGTCGTCGCAGCCAGCCGGATCAGCAAGCGCGGATCCGTGGGGCGTGTTCGGGCCGAGCGCACCCGATGGTATGTTCGCGATGACCGGAGCGCTAGTCCCCGTCGGCAGCCCGTTCACGATCGGCGCGGTCACTCAGATCAGTCGCGGTGCGGCGGGAACCGACTTTCAGGTGGCAGGCATGCCGGGAGCTGCTGCTCAGGGTCAACTGCTGTTCGACTCCACGATCGTCGGAGGCTCCTACTGCTACATCGACAGCCTTGCGGTCAGTACGGCGACATGCACTTCACCGCAAGCGGGAGCCGCCCTCACGACGCCGAAGAACTCGACCGGCGGCATCTTCGTGGAAAACGGCGCCTCGTGGACCGGATCGTCCGACACCGCTCAACTCTACTCGGTGCCGTCGATCTTCATCGACGCGCTCTTGCCCAACCTGGGCTCGATGTCGGCGTTTGGCGGCACCAACACCTCGGGCATGACCTGGCTTCAGAGCTTCGATGTGGCCGATCCATCAAACACGCCGGGAACCAGCACGTTCACCGTGCGCGCGGGCGGCTTGCTCACGATGAGCATGGTGCGCGCGGACAGCGCCATCAACATCAACCTCGGCGACAACGCTTCGCTGGCCCTGTCCATCCCGAACCCATCTCTGGCTGGATGCTGGTTTCCGCAGTCGGGGACGTTCTTCGGAGACCCGAGCTTCTACGGAGGAGCGGTCGGTACGCTCGGCGGCAGCGCGGTCGCCAACGGCGTCGTGAGCTTGCGCAACGACGTCATCATGCACGGCGGCCCCTTCTTCTTCGGCTTCACCAACGCCTACGACGTGCACTTCGCGGGCGGGACGACCTCTGTCTATCCAGGCGCAAGCTTCGTCATGCGTGCCGCAACGGCTCCGTCGGTCTGGGGCGCGACGACGTTCAAGGTCTACCAGAACGCAGCAGCGATCAATCGTACCGGCGGCTTGTGGGCCAACAACATGCAGGTCACAACGCTCGCGTTCAACTCGGCCTCGTCGACCTCGGTCACGACGGGATCCGGGTACGCGGGTAGCGGCGTCTGGACCGATGGTATCACGCTGACCTCGGGCAACATCGACACCGGGGCGGCAGCCGGGCCTGGGCTGTGGGATCTTCTGACGGGCGGGAAGTTCACGAACTGAGCGATGCGACGCGTCGCGCTCACCGCTCTGCTGGTAGGCTGCTCGCAGCCATCGCAGGCACCTGCACCACTGCCGATCACGCCAGTCAAGGCTGCGGCCTCGGCATCGGTGCGCTGCGGAGACGGACCGTGCGAGCTGCCGAGGCCGCCCGTGACGCCTGCCGTCCTGCTCAGATCGCCGCTGCCGCGTGTCGTCGCTCGGACGGCTCATGGGCCTGCTCTGGGTCGCTGGACCGACGAGCGGTATCACGGTCAGCAGCGCCAACATCGACAGGTACAGCGCCATCTACGACGCCCCAAGCGGCGCCCGCTACACGAACTAGCCACGGTCGATTCACTATCGACAAGGCGCCGCACCGTGGTACGTGGGGGCGGATGCGCCGTCGTTCCGCCCTCGCTAAGCCGTCGCCCTCGTCCCTGGAAAAGCTCGTCGGTCGCGCGGCCGACTACGCGAAGCTCAAGGTGTCCGCGACCACGCGCGAGGGCTACGCGCGGGACTTCGCCAGATTCGCCGCGTGGGCCGCAGACAAGAAGCTCGCGAGCCTACCGACGACGCCAGAGATCGTGGCGGTCTACCTCGCCGCGCTCGCCGACGGCGAGGTGGCGGTTCGCTGGACCGGTCGCGGCGGCAAGCAGTACGAGAGCAAGGTGCCCAAGAGCTACGCCACGCTCGATCGCGCCCTGGCCGCGATCATCTTCGCGCAGCGCGACGCGGGCCACGACTGGCCGCACGCGCACCCAGCCATCGTTCGCGTCATGCACGGCATCGCGCGGGAGGTGGGCACCGCGCAGAAGAAAGCGGCGCCGCTCGAGGTCGACGATCTGCGCGCGTGTCTCATTCTCTGTCCGAGCACCATCGCGGGGGCTCGTGATCGGGCGCTCCTGGCGCTCGGGTTCTTCGGCGCACTGCGACGCTCCGAGCTCGTCGCGCTCACGGTGCGTGACATCGAGTTCTGCCCCGAAGGACTCGTCTTGAAGATCCGAAAGAGCAAGACCGACCAGCTCCGCGCTGGGCGCGATGTGCCCGTGCCGACCATGAAGCATGCGCGCGTCTGTCCGGTGCGGCTGCTGCGCGCGTGGATGGAGGCCGGCGAGATCGCCGAAGGTCCGCTGTTCCGGCGCATCGATCGCGGAGGCAACGTCGCTACGGAGGCGCTCTCCGATCAGAGCGTGACCCTGATCATCAAGCGCGTCGCAAGGCTCGCAGGACTCGACCCGGCGCGCTTCAGCGGTCACTCGCTGCGCGCAGGCTTCGTCACGAGCGCCGCCGCGAGCGGCCGTAGTCTGCACAACATCATGCGGCAGACCGGGCATCGCAACGAGCACGTCGCGATGACGTACATCCGTCCGGCGACCGTCTGGGACGACAACGCCGCCGACGGTCTCGCCTGATCGGTTCCCGGCGGCGCCCGACCCGGACCGAATGCCCGAGCCGGGACGCCGTCGTTCCGAGGCCAATCGACTGCTTGCCGGCCGCTGGGAAGACTACCGCACCGTCGCGTAGTAGTCTCTCGGCATGGCCAAGGTTCAGATCGCCTACGAGCAAGCGCACGAGTGTAAGGAAGGCTGCAACTGCGCGCGAGACAGCGGCTACCTGGATGCCGTCCAAGCGTCGCTCGCCGATCTCGGCTCCGA
>NZ_JBTSRB010000062.1:0-13951 GCF_054637675.1 Metallibacterium sp. | reverse complement strand
ACCAGAAATATCTTTGCGTTGTTTGCGTCCTTCGCGGACCCAAGCCTTCATTTTCATCCACAGAAGGGCTTTTGCCCGATCGCCGCAGCATGTGATCAGTCAAATCTTCGCGTCTTTTGCGTCTTTTGCGTCTTTCGCGGACCCAAGCCTTTGCTCTCATCACCACCCAGGAGTACGCCATGAACGCCGTCCCGCCCGTGATCGATCTGACCGGCATCAGCAAGCGTTTCAGCACCGAGGAGGTCGACACCTACGCGCTGCGCGGCGTGGACCTGCGCATCGACAAGGGCGAGTTCGTGGCGGTGTCGGGGCCATCGGGCTGCGGCAAGTCCACGCTGATGGCGGTGCTGGGGCTGCTGACCGGCTTCGAGCAGGGCAGCTATCGCCTCGCCGGGCGCGATGTCGGCACGCTCAGCGGCGATGCGCGCGCCACGGTGCGCAACCAGCACATCGGCTTCGTGTTCCAGAGCTTCAACCTGATCGGCGACCTGAGCGTGCTGGACAACGTTGGTCTGCCGCTGAAGTTTCGCGGCGGCGTCAGTCGCGCCGAGCGCGCGCGCCGCGCCGCGGAATCCTTGCAGCGCGTCGGTCTGGCGCAGCGCCTGAAGCACTTTCCGCACCAGCTTTCCGGCGGCCAGCAGCAGCGCGTGGCGATCGCGCGCGCACTGGTCGGGCAGCCCGATCTGATCCTGGCCGACGAGCCGACCGGCAATCTGGATTCGCAGAACGCGGAGACGGTGATGCAGCTGTTCGCCGAGCTGCACCAGGGCGGTGCCACGATCTGCATGGTCACCCACGATGCCGGGCTGGCCGCGCGCGCGCAGCGCATCGTGCACATGCTCGATGGCCGCGTGCAGGCGGCGGTGCAGCAGGCGGCGTGAGCGCCGCACGCGTCGCAGCGGCGGCGTTCAGCGCAGCGAAACCACGCGCACGACGGTTTCAAGGTGATCGCGAAAGCCCATGCGCTGGTACAGCGCGCGGGCATGGATATTCGCGCACATCACATGCAGGAAGGGCAACTCACCGCGCTGCATCTGTCGCCGTATCAGCTTGAGCATCAGCCTGCGCGCCAGGCCGCGTCCCTGGAAGTCGGGATGCGTGCATACGCCGCTGATCTCGCGCAGCGTCCCGGCCTGGAAACGCTCGCCGGCCATCGCGACCAGGCGCTCGGCCTCGAAGTAGCCGAAGTAGTCGCCAAGCTCCGGCGTGCGCGGGCCGAACGGTCCCGGTTGCGTCAGTTCGGCCAGGGCCAGGGCTTGTCCGGCATGCTCAGGGCGCAGGGATATGGCGTCGGCCGCAGCGTCTTGAGCGGGCACCGACGCATCCCAGACCATTTTGAACATGGTGGACTCGGCGTCGATCCGCCAGCCCGGCGGCGCCTTGCCTGACCAGCGATCGCAGTACAAGCGCTCGCCGGCTGCGCAAAACGGCGCCAGCGCGTCAAAGTCGGGGGACTCGGCCTCGGCGAAGCCGACGATGGGCGAGAAACCGCGCGCGTAGCGACGCGCCTGCGCCATGCCTGCGGCGAACCTGGCATGGGGGCCGGACAGCGTGTTCCAGATGATGTTGTCGAGCAGGTGCAGGTCGGACATGGGGATGAATTCGCGGGAAGAGGATGCAACCGGCGTGCGCGCAAGCCTCCTGCACGCTGCGCCGTGGCAGAGGTATATATCAGTGCAGGGCGAACGCCGCGTTGCCTTCGAGCGCGAGCAGCGTGCGTTTGACCTCGAGTCCGCCGCCGAAGCCGACCAGGCTGCCGTCGCGACCGATGACGCGGTGGCAGGGCACCACGATCGGCAGCGGATTGCGGCCATTGGCAGCGCCCACCGCGCGCCGCGCCGCCGTGTTGCCGATGCGCGCTGCCAGTTCCGCGTAGCTGATCGTCGCGCCATATGCGATGCCGCGCAGCGCCTGCCACACGCGCTGCTGAAACGGCGTGCCGAGCGGGTGCAGCGGCAGATCGAAATCACGCCGCGCGCCGTCGAAGTATTGCTGCAACTGCGTGCGCGCCGCTGCCAGCCGCGCGGCATCATGCCGGCCCGCGCCATCCTCCGCGCGCGGATGCCGATCGTGCTCGAAGCAGATGCGGCGCAGCCCGATGTCGTCGGCGATCAGGCGCAGTGGTCCGATCGGCGTTGGCATGATGTCGAAACATAGCGTGTCGAAGTTTGGCGTGGCGTGATTCATGTGGACCTCCCGGATAGTGCGGCGTTGCGCCAGAGATGCATGACCGCATAAGCGCGCCAGGGCCGCCAGGCTTCGGCGCGCGCGCCCATGGCTTTCGCGCTGAGCGCGCGCGCGTCTTCCGCGGCCGCGCGGCGCAAGACCAGATCATTGGCCGGAAACGCATCCGGATGCGACAGCGCGCGCAATGCGATGTAGTGCGCGGTCCACGCGCCGATGCCCGGCAGCGCGACCCAGCGGGTCTCCCATGCGTCGAGGGTGCGTGCCGGCTCGAAATCGACCATGCCGTCGCGTACCGCGCAAGCCAGCGCATGCAGCGTCGCGGCGCGCATGCGGCTCACGCCCAACGTGGCGGGATCGATGTCCGCCAAAGTCGCGGCACTCGGAAACAGGTGCTCGAGCGCGGCTGCGGCCGCGAGGGTGATGCGCGGCCCATGCGCGTGCAGCAAACGTTGCGCCAGCGTGCGCGCCGCAGCCACGCTGATTTGCTGTCCGAGCACCGCGCGCACCGCCAACTCGAAGCCATCCCATGCGCCCGGCAGGCGCAGGCCGGGATGGCGCCGCAGCAACGGGCGCAGCTGCGCATCCCGCGTCAGCACCGCGGCGATCGCATGCGGGTCCGCATCCAGATCGAACATGCGCCGCACGCGCGTGACCACGCCTTGCAGATCCGTCGGCGCAACGCCGTGCAGCGCCAGACGCAGTGCGTGCTCGCCTTGGCCCATGGCGCTCACGTGCAGCCAGGCCGGCCGTTCGGCGCTGCCGATCGCGCGCGCATAAGACACGTCATCGACCTGCTCCAGTCCGGGCAACGCGCGTGCGCGCAGGAAATCCAGCAGCGCCGCGAAGTCATACGGCGGGCGGTAGCCGAGCCGCAGCAGCAGCACCTCGTCCGCGCCCGCGCCAGGGCGCTTGCGCAGCGTGCGCGGCGCGAGCTGATAAGCCGACTGGAACGCGGCGTTGAACCGCCGCAAGCTGCGAAAGCCCGAGGCCAGCGCGATCTGCGTGATCGGCAGCGCGGTTTCGCTGAGCAGTTGCTTGGCGAACAGCAAACGCCGCGTGCTGTGCACCTGCATCGGTGTGGCGCCGAGGCGCGCGACGAACAGGCGCCGCAACTGGCGGTCGCTCAGCGCCAGATGTCGCGCCATGTCCGCCAGCGAGTGCTGCTCCAGCATGCCGGCATCGATCATGCGCAGCGCTTGCGCGACGCTGCTGTCGCCACGGCGCAGCACGTCATTGCGCGGCGCCAGTTCGGGTCGACAGCGCAGACAGGGGCGGAAGCCCGCCGCTTCGGCCGCCGCCGCATTCGCGTAGTAGGTGATGTTTTCGCGGCGCGGCGGCCGCGCGGGACACACCGGTCGGCAATAGATCCCGGTGCTGGTGACCGCGGTGAAGAACAACCCGTCGAAGCGCGCATCGCGGCTCAGTCGCGCCTGCTCGCAAGTCTGCAAGTCGGGTAGTTCGGTCGTGGTCGGATCGCGCATCATGCCGCGCACGCTAGCACTGGCGCTGGCATGCGACTCGCCATTTTCGGACGACAATGTTCAGGACGTTGCTGTCGCCGCCGATGCCGCTTCGCGCATTGAGGGATACGCGCCGACACGGCGCGGCAGAGCGAGCGCCACCAAGGTCCACAGGGTGCGCGTCTTGCGCAATGAGGGATGGGCCGGGCCGGGGTGACGCTCATACCAATGTGCATTCAACAAGATGAGGGTCTTCGAGCGAACAGCCAGGTCGTTTTGGCTCGTCATCCCCGCGAAAGAACGTCATCCCCGAGCGCGTGTGTCGGGGACGGGGATCCAGTGACTTCAAGAAGCGATGGATGACCAGCTTTGCTGTTAAAAAGCGCTTCCCGCGTTCGCGGGAATGACGACCTGATCATTCTCGATATTTGATCGCAATTTCGTATCAGGCTATCAGCGCGCGGCGTGTACTGGGGTTGACCCGCGTGCAGCGCGCACCGGGGATTCTGTGCCTGGTCGCGGCCGTGACTGGATGCTCGCCTGCGCGGGCATGACGCAGCTCAGAAACTTGGCGCCGAGATCGCTTTTTCGCACTTCCAACTTCCCACTGCTACGCCTGCGCCGCCGCGTGATAGCGCGTTACGCGCAGCGCCAGCGCGCGCGGCGGTTCGGCATGCACGCGCGCGCCCAGTGCATGGGCATCGTGCAGCAACGCCGCGCGGGCATGGCGCAGACGCTGCAACAAGCTGTCGCGGCTCAGGCGACCGAGGTGCTCGCTGCGCAAGCGGCGCACATGCATCCGCAGAATGCCGAGGTCGCGCCCGTGGCCGAGCATGCGCGCCAGACGCTTGCGTTCGGCCACCTCGCTGGCCAGTACCAGCGGCCACGCGCCGCTGAGCAACTCCAGTTGCAGCGCGTGATCGCGCATGCGCCGGCGCCAGCGGTGCAGGGCCGCTTCGTCGGCGTGCTCGTGGGCGCAATGGGCAGCACGCGCGGCGCGCAGGGCGCCGCGACGCAGGCCGCGCCAGAGCTGCGCATGGGTGACCTCGGGCCGCCACCCAGCCAGCGTTGTAGCCAGGGTCTGCAGGACAACGGTAGCGGCGAGCACGCCATCGACATGCTTGCGTTCGCCGGCGCGTACCTGGCGCGCCAGCCGCTGCAGCAGCGCGGGATGGGCGCTGCCCAGCAATGCGGGTTGCTGCTGCTGCAATTGCGCGAGGGTTTCCAGCAGCGCCTGCACATCGCGCAGCGGCGACAGTGCGCGTCCGGCGGCGCGCAACGGCTGCAGCAGCGTGTCGATGGCGACATCGGGTGGCAGCAGTCGCAGTGCCGCGCGGCAGCGGCGCAGGGCGCGGCGTGCGTCGTGGATGGCGGCGCGGAACGCGCTGGCATCGCGCGGCGTCACCGCGAGCAGGCGCAGCGCGCTGTTCACTTCGCCGCGCATGACGCGCGCCAGCTCGGCGCCGGGATCGTGGTCGAGTTTGAGCACAAAGGCCATGCGGTTTGCGGCTCCCGGCCAGGCAACCGTGCGAGCGTAGCGCAAGGCAGCGAGGCACCGCGACGGCGCATAATGTCGCGTCTTTTCATCAGCCGGAGCATGCGATGAGTACCTTCACGCGCCGCGATCCCAGCCGCCACATCCGCGCGCCGCGCGGGCCGGAGAAAACCTGCAAGAACTGGGTCATCGAGGCCGCCTACCGCATGATCCAGAACAACCTCGACGCCGAGGTCGCCGAGAACCCGGCCGAACTGGTGGTGTACGGCGGCATCGGTCGCGCCGCGCGCAACTGGGAGTGCTACGACGCCATCCTGCGCAGCCTGCGCGAGTTGAACGAGGACGAGACGCTGCTGATCCAGTCCGGCAAGCCGGTGGGTGTGTTCCGCACCCACACCGATGCGCCGCGCGTGCTGATCGCCAACTCGAATCTGGTGCCGCACTGGGCGACCTGGGAGCACTTCCACGAACTGGATCGCAAGGGCCTGATGATGTTCGGGCAGATGACCGCGGGCTCGTGGATCTACATCGCCTCGCAGGGCATCGTGCAGGGCACTTACGAAACCTTCGTCGAACTGGGCAACCAGCACTACGCCGGCAGCCTCAAGGGCAGGTGGATCCTCACCGCCGGCCTCGGCGGCATGGGCGCCGCGCAGCCGCTGGCGGCGAGCATGGCCGGCGCGTGCAGCCTCACCATCGAGTGCCAGCAGTCGCGCATCGATTTTCGTCTGCAGACGCGCTACGTCGACGAGCAGGCGCGCGATCTGGACGACGCGCTGGCGCGCATCGGGAAATACACGCAAGCCGGCGCGGCCAGGTCCATCGCGTTGCTGGGCAACGCCGCCGAGTTGCTGCCGGAGATGGTGCGCCGGGGCGTGACGCCCGATGCCGTCACTGATCAGACCAGCGCGCACGATCCGATCAACGGCTACCTGCCGATCGGCTGGACGCTGGAACAGTGGGCCGAACGTCGCGCGTCCAACCCCGAGGGCGTGCGCGACGCGGCCAGGAAATCCATGCGCGTGCACGTCGAGGCCATGCTCGCGTTCAAGGATCGCGGCGTGCCCACCTTTGACTACGGCAACAATATCCGCCAGATGGCGCTGGATGAAGGCTGCGCGCGCGCCTTCGATTTCCACGGCTTCGTGCCGGCGTACATGCGTCATCTGTTCTGTCGCGGCAAGGGACCGTTCCGCTGGGTGGCGTTGTCGGGCGATCCCGAGGACATCCTCAAGACCGACCGCAAGGTCATGGAATTGCTGCCCGACGATGCGCATCTGCACCACTGGCTGGACATGGCCGAGCAGCGCATCGCGTTCCAGGGCCTGCCGGCGCGCATCTGCTGGGTGGGCCTGGGCGATCGTCACCGCCTGGGCCTGGCGTTCAATGAAATGGTGCGCACGGGTGAATTGAAAGCACCGATCGTGATCGGCCGCGACCATCTGGATTCCGGCAGCGTCGCCAGCCCCAACCGCGAGACCGAAGCCATGCGCGACGGCAGCGATGCGGTGTCCGACTGGCCGATCCTCAATTGCCTGCTCAACGCCGTCAGCGGCGCGAGCTGGGTGAGCTTCCATCACGGCGGCGGCGTCGGCATGGGCTACGCCCAGCACGCCGGCGTGGTCATCGTGTGCGACGGCAGCGAGGCCGCCGATGCGCGCATCGCGCGCGTACTGTGGAACGACCCCGGCAGCGGCGTGATGCGCCACGCCGACGCCGGCTACCCCGACGCCATCGTCTGTGCCAGGGAACAGGGACTGAAGTTGCCGATGCTGTGATTTTCGAAGGAGCCTGCGTGGACGTATTTTTTACATTGCTTCTTGTCATTTGCACGGCATTTCTTGCGCTGTACACGAGGAAGTTGTGGAGTGCGACTACCAGCTTGGTGACGGGTGCGGCGGACACAGCGCAAAAGCAACTTCGTGCGTACGTTTGCGTTTCCTCAGCGAAGATAAGTTTTGAAATTGCAGAGGCTCCGGAAGTGCAGGTGGTGCTCAAGAACTGCGGACAGACACCTGCACACGATTTGCGATGCTGGATCCATATCTGGATTGAAAACTATCCGCTCAAAGTGGTGTTGCCCGTCCCTCCATCCGACTTTCCGATGGCCGTTTCAGTCTTGGAGCCGGGTGGACACTTGCTTTCGGCAATTAAGAAAGATCCGCCGGTACGTCCATGTGCACTGGCCCTACTTGGAACGCCTCAGGGGACCGTCTATGTTTACGGGCAAGTCACGTACAAGGATGTGTTCTCCGTTGAGAGAATCACGAGATATCGTCTGATCTATGGTGGGAATGAGCCGGCCCGACGCCAACATATGATGCCGGACATTGAAGGCAACGAAGCAACTTAGTTTGTAGCCTGGATGGAGGGCCGAAGATCCGGCATCCGGGGTGGATGCCTTGCGACAGGCCTGCCCCCGGATTCCGCTGCATCCGGGCTACGATGCTGTGAGCATAATCGCCAAGGTACGACCCTTCGATCCACCCACCGAGCCCGCGGCCCATGCCAGAAATCGTCTTCAAGGGAAAGGAATACGTCTACAACCACCACCTGACGGTGCCGTACCGGCCGCTGGTGGAGCACGCGGACAAGGGCATCGGGCCGGCGGATCTGGCCGGCAATCTGGTCATCCACGGCGACAACCTGCACGCGCTGAAAAGCCTGCTGCCGCGCTATGCGGGCAAGGTGGACATGATCTTCATCGACCCGCCGTACAACACCGGCAACGAGGGCTGGTGCTACAGCGACAGCGTCAACTCGCCGATCATGAAGGAGTGGTTGAGCAGCAATCCGGTGGATGCCGACGACATGCTGCGCCACGACAAGTGGCTGTGCATGATGTGGCCGCGGCTGGTGCTGCTGCGCGAGCTGCTCAGCGAGCGCGGCTCGATCTGGATCACGCTGGATGACAACGAGGTGCATCGGGCACGCATGGTGCTGGACGAGATTTTCGGCGAGGAGAATTTCGTCGCGACGTGTATCTGGCACAAGATGGACAGCCCGAAAAATACGGCTGAGTTCTTCAGCGAAGATCACGACTACCTGCTCGTTTATGCGAAGAAAAAAAGCGAGTGGGGACTCAATCTTCTACCGCGCTCTGAAGAAATGCTGGCACGCTACCGAAACCCTGATAACGATCCGCGTGGACCATGGCTTCTGAGCGACCTCGCAGCGAGAAATGAGTACTCGCAAGGCATTTATCCAATTACCACGGCAAGTGGAAGGGTGATTGCAGGTCCTCCGGCCGGAAGCTACTGGCGTGTTAGCAGAGAAAAATTCGATCAGCTCGACAGAGATGGGCGGATTTGGTGGGGCGAAAATGGGGATAACAGACCAGGCATAAAGCGTTTCCTCTCTGAAGTGAAGGAAGGTGTCGTACCGCAAACCTTGTGGTCGTGGCATGACGTGGGAAGCACGCGTAACGCCAAGCAATCATTGTCCCAAGTCATGGCTGGTGCCGAGGGCGATCTGTTCATCACCCCGAAGCCATCTGAGCTGATTGAGCGAATTCTTGAGATTGGCGCAGCTTCAGATGCCCTCATCCTCGACAGCTTCGCCGGCTCCGGCACCACCGCCCATGCCGTACTCAAGGCGAACGCCAAGGACAACGGCTCGCGCAAGTTCATCCTCGTCGAAGGCGAGGACTACGCCGACCGCCTGACCGCCGAGCGCGTGCGCCGCGCGATCCGCGGCTATGCCTGGGTCGGCACGCAGCGCGAAACCTTGCTCGAAGAAAAGCTCACCTTCACGCAGTTCAAGAAAGCCGATACCTGGCTGCAGAAGATCGAGGCGATCAAGGTGCGCGAGGGTTTCGGCGCGGACGTGCCCGCGCAGATGGCGCTCGGTGCGCCCGAACCCTCACCCCCGACCCCTCCCTTGGGGACTTCCGTTGGTCGTCTCCCGGGGAGCGAGGGGAGAAAGAAACGCTTCGACAAGATCACGGTGAAGATCGACGATGGCGTGCTGCGCGTGGAAGGCGAGAAGCGCATCTCCGAGCGCGTCGAAGGTCTCGGCGGCGAGTTCACCTACTGCACGTTGGGCGAGCCGATCGAGCTGGAAAAACTGCTGTCGGGCGAACATCTGCCCGCGTTCGATGCGCTGGGTGCATGGCTGTTTCACACCGCCACCGGCGGCACCCTGCCGGTACCGCCCAAGGATGCGCCCGCGTGGTATCTGGGCGAGGCGAAGGACCGGCACGTGTGGCTGATCTATCGCCCCGACTTGGCGTTTCTGAAAAGCCCGGAAGCCGCGCTGACGTTGAGCCGCGCACGCGAGTTCGCGCAGTGGTCCGCGGCGCGCGCCGCCGCGGGCTTCGACGCCAAGGGCCATCTGGTGTTCGCCCCGGCCAAGTACCTCAGCAACCGCCAGTTGCTCGAACACGGCGTCGATTACGCGCCGCTGCCGTTTGCACTGTATCGGGAGGGGTAAGGCCATGGGCAGGCATCGCGAGCGCTTCGAACTGGCGCGGCAGCAATATGGCCGCGCGTTGGCACGCATGCACGAGGTACTCGCGGTCGATGAAAGCGAGATCGTGCGCGATGCGTTGATCCAGCGTTTCGAGTTCACGTATGAACTGGCCTGGAAGGCGATGTTCTACTGGTTGCGCGATGCTGGCGAGAAGGTGCCCGAGATCGTGCGCGCGGTGTTGCAGGCGGGCTTCAAGGCGGAACTCATCAGCGACGCGCAAGCATGGGAGCGGATCAAGGAGTTCCGCGACGAGACCAGTCACACCTACGATCAGAACAAGGCGATCGAGGTCGCGGCGTTCGTGCGCGCGGAAGCCATCGTTGCCTTCGACGCATTGCAGACGCGGTTGGCGTTGCCGTGAACGCAGCCGCAGCGGAGGAGCGAGAACAGGATCCGGTGTACGGCATTGCGCCGGCCAGTGCGGGCAAGCTGCGCGAGCTGTTCACGAAAACCCCAGACCTGCTGCGTGTGTGGATTTACGGATCGCGCGCGCGCGGCGACCATCGGCATGAGTCGGACATTGATCTCGTCGTGGACATGCCGCGAGCGACACCGTCGCAGTATGCGCAGCTCGCCAACGCGATCGGCGATCTGCAACTGATCTATCGCGTCGATGTCGTGCGTTGGCAGGATCCGCTCGACCCGGATTTTCGCGCCCGCATCGAACGCGATCGCAAGCTGTTCTGGGAGCCGCGTCGGCCCGCGGCCGAGGTCGAGGGGCTGGGCAGCGTCCAGCTCAAGGCCTTTCAGGCGGACGTGCTGGCCCAGCTCGGGCGCTACATCGACGAGCTGAAAAAGCAGCAGGCGATTTCGCGCAAGAACGTCGCGCAACTGCGCGTGATGGAGGAAATGGAGGAGGTCGCGCGACAGGTCGCGGACTTTCCGCGCAAGGCCTGGGAGTCGATGCGCACGCAAGGCGCGTTGCCGCCGGCGTTCGCCGACCGGCCTTATTCGGGCCGTTTCGATGGCGCGGGCGATGCGGTGCCGAACGTGTGCCTGAAAGTGCCGACCGGCGGCGGCAAGACCCTGCTGGCCGCGGCCAGCGTGGCGCGCGTGTTCTCCGGCTATCTCGGCAGGCACACCGGTCTGGTGTTGTGGGTGGTGCCGAACGAGGCGATCTACCGGCAGACGCTGAAGGCACTGGCCGATCGCGATCACCCGTATCGGCAGATACTCAACGTGGCCGCTGCCGGCCGCGTGAAGATTCTGGAGAAGGCCTCGCCATTGTCGCGGCTGGATACCGAGTCGAACCTGTGCGTGATGCTGCTGATGCTGCAGTCGGCGGCGCGACAAAGCAAGGAAACGCTGCGCTTTTTCCGCGACCGCGGCAACGTGCTGGGGTTCCTGCCGCGCGAGGACGATATCGAGGCGCATTGGAAGCTGCTGGAGCAGGTGCCCAACCTCGACGTCTATGCGCCGTGGGGATCACATTCGGATGCCGCGCAGGAGCTGGCGCGACGGCAGAAAGGTTCGATCGTCAAGAGTTCGCTGGGCAACGTGATGCGCCTGCTGCGGCCGATGGTGGTGATCGACGAGGGCCACCACGCCTACACGGAAAACGCGCTGCGCACGCTGGACGGATTCAACCCGAGCTTCCTGCTCGAACTTTCGGCGACGCCGCGCGTGGTGTCGGAGAGGGCAGGCGGTTCCAACATCCTGGCCGACGTGCGCGGCACCGACTTGGATGCGGCCGAGATGATCAAGCTGCCGATCCATGTCGAGGTGCGCCGCTGGGCCGACTGGCAGAGCTGTCTTGCCGCGTCGGTGGCGCAACTGGATGCGTTGCAGCGCGAGGCGGAGGCGCTGCGCGGCGACACGCAGCGCTATATCCGGCCGATCCTGCTGGTGCAGGTGGAGCGTACCGGTGCGGACCTGCGCGATGCCGGCTTCATCCACGCCGAGGACGCCAAGGCCCATCTGCTGCAGCTCGGATTCAACGAGAGCCAGATCGCGATCAAGACCTCAGAGAAGAACGATCTCAAGTCGCCGGAGAACATCGACCTGCTTTCGCCGATGTGCGCGGTGCGCGCGATCATCACCAAGCAGGCCTTGCAGGAAGGCTGGGATTGCCCGTTTGCCTATGTGCTGTGCGCGCTTGCGGCCGGCCGCAACCAGAACGCGATGACGCAGTTGGTCGGCCGCATCCTGCGTCAGCCGCAGGTGGCCAAGACCGGGCGCGCCGAACTCGACGCCTGCTATGTGTTCTGCCACGAGGCGCGCACGGCCGATGTGGTCAAGAGCATCAAGAAGTCGCTCGAAACCGAGGGCATGGGCGATCTCTCGATCAGCGTGCGCAGCGATGCGGACGATGCCGAAGCACCGAAGCCGATCCGGCTCAAACGGCGCCCCGAGTTTGCCTCGCTGAGGATTTTCGTGCCGCGGGTGACCTGGAGCGAATCGGGGCACGAACGCCGCGAGTTGATCTACGAGAGCGATGTGCTGCAGCGGCTGCCGTGGGATCGATTCGACCCGTCGCGCCTGGTGGGCGATTGGGCTCCGGAAAGTGCGGGCGACGGCAGCGGCCGGTTGCTCTATGACCTTTCCGGTTCGCATCCGCTCGCCGATCCGTCCGCCGGCGCCGCCGCATTGGACCGCGTGCGCCTGGTGCGTTCGCTGCTCGATCTGGCGCCCAACGCCTGGCAGGTCTGGCAGTGGCTCGATGCCGTGCTGGCGCGATTGCTGGGCGCGGGGCATAGCGAGCAGGTGCTGGCGCGGTCGAGCGATTCGCTGGCCGAGCGCCTGCGCATCGACATCGAGGCGGAGCGCGATCGTCTGGCGCAATCGGTTTTCGATGAGCTGGTGGCCGCTGCGCGCATCCAGTTCCGTCTGCGCGCGGATGCGACTGACTATGAGTTGCCGCAGGACATCACACTTGCGCTGGCGGGGAAAGCGCATCCTGTGTTTCGCGAAGACGGGATCCACCCGGTTGAAAAGAGCCTGCTCGAGCCGGCCTTGCGCACGCCGGACATGAACGACTTCGAAGCACAGTTTGCCGGTTATCTCGACGAGCGCGCAGCCTTGCGCTGGTGGCACCGCAACGTCGCCAAGACCCAGTACGGCCTGCAAGGATGGAAGCGGCATCGTGTCTATCCCGATTTCGTCTTTGGCGTGCTGACCTCCGACGGTGCGACGCGAACGGTGGTGATGGAAACCAAAGGCATGCATCTGGCGGGCTCCACGGACACGACGTACAAGCAGGCGCTGCTGCACAAGCTCACGGCCGCGTTTGCCGATGAGCGCGGCCGCGCGGCGGGGCAGTTGGTGCTTGCCGGTGCGGAAGCACAAGTGGTCTGCGATCTGGTGTTTGACGAGGCATGGCGCGGTAGCCTTGAACATCGCTATTTCTCCACGAATGAGTGACATCGAACGGCATTGGGTGCCATGGCCGCGCGATTGATCAGACCAGAGCATTCATCCGGCGAGTTTCTCAGCGACGCCCAACTCCTCGAACTGGCCGGCGCGGGCGCCTTTGAGCGTGGCCACGAATACTGGCGCGCAGCGAATTGCCCCGAGCAAGCACAGCGCCGCTGCGCTGGCGGGCGAGGCCCCGGGTAGCGCCCCAAGCTGATGCAACTGCTGGGCGTGGCGGGTCTGTAGGCACATCGACGCGCGATTCTGCGCCGCGCCGTCGCTGTATCGGCCGCGCAACACCAGCCTGCGCGAGCGTGCGTGGCATTGCGCGATGTCCTAGTTTTGTGTTCGCGCCGCGCTTCGGCGGCGGGAGTACGCACCATGCGCAAACTCACCGTGTCTCGATCATTGACCGCCGCGCTTGCCGCGCTCGTCGCGTTGACTGTTGCATCGTTCGGCACGGCGGCCGACACCCCGCCCGCAGCCAGCGCCGCGCAGCAGGCCGCGATGCGGGCGGGGGAGCGCGCGGCGGCCGTCGGGCCGCAACACCAGCGACTCGAATGGTTCAAGGGCCGCTGGAAGGAACGTGTGCAGATGTGGATGGAACCCGGCCAGCCGCCACGGATCGAGCAGGGCGTGGCCGAGGTGCGGCCGGTGCTGGGCGGGCGCTTCATGGAAATGCGCCACAGTGGTCACTACATGGGCAAGCCGATGCAGGGTCTGGGCTACAGCGGCTATGACAACGTCAGCGGCCGCTATACCAGCATCTGGATGGACGACGGCTCAACCGCGATTTTCATCAGCCATGGCGACTACGACGCGGCCAGCAAGACCTACACCTACAGCGGGCAGATGCAGGATCCGGCGCGGCCCGGCACGCTGATTCCGGTGCGCGAGGTGGTGCGCATCACCGGTCCGCGCAGTTACGTGTTCGAGTGGCACGAGACGCGCGACGGGCGCGAGCGCAAGGCCATGCAGATCGACTACA
>NZ_JBTSRB010000061.1:0-14268 GCF_054637675.1 Metallibacterium sp. | reverse complement strand
CAGGCGACGCAGCGCGGGCGGCGGTAGACGGCTCATTGCGCCTCCGCCTGCAGCAGCGCCGCGTAAGCACCCCGCGCGCGCATCAGTTCCCGTGGCGCGCCCTGCTCGACCACGCGCCCGTCGCGCAATACCACGACCCGATCCGCGGCTTGCGCCGTTGCCAACCGATGCGCGACCAGCAACACCGTGCGCGTGGCGGTGGCGGTGCGGATGACATGTTCGACAGCCTGCGCGCTGTCGGCATCGAGATGCGCGGTGGGCTCATCCAGCAACCACACGTTCGCGTGTTCGCGCAACAGCGCGCGCGCCAGCGCCAGGCGCTGCAATTCGCCGCCCGACAGGCCCAGACCATGCTCGCCCAGCGGCGTATCCCAGCCTTGCGGCAGACGCGCGATCACCGCATCGAGTCCGCTATCGGTCGCAGCCCGCTGCAGTACCGCGGCATCCGCACGCGGCGCGGCCAGCAGCAGGTTGTCGCGCACGCTGCCCTCGAAGATGTGGGTCTGCTGCGGCACCCACGCGATGCGCGCGCGCCACTGCGTCATGTCCAGATCGGCCAGGTCGATGCCATCGATCAGCACGCGACCGGACCCGGGCGACGCGAAACCCAGCAGCAGATTCAGCAGCGTGCTCTTGCCCGAACCGGTGGCGCCGACCAGGGCGGTCACGCGTCGCGGCTGCAGCTCGAAACTACACTCGCGCAGCGCGGCCGCGCGTCCAGCGTGGACGTAGTTCACGTTGTCGATGCGCACGCTGGGCGCGTGATCGGGCGGCGCGTGATGTCCTCCCGCCAGCGGTGCGCTGGCTTGCGGCGGCGCATCGTCCAGCACGGCCATTTGCTGCGCCGCGGCCAGCGCATCCATGCGCGCGTGGCGCAACGTGCCCAGCGCGCGCAGCGGCAGATAAAACTCCGGCGCCAGCAACAGCACGAACAGGCCATCGTGAAACGGCAGCTCGTGCCAGAGCAGGCGAAACCCGATCAACACCGCGACCACGGCGATGCTGACCGTGGCGAAAAATTCCAGCACCAGCGCCGACAAGAACGCCACGCGCAACACTTGCATGGTGAGCTTGCGGTAGTCCTCGCCATCGGCGTCCAGGCGCTGCGCCACGCGCTCGGCGGCACCCAGTTGGCGCAGCGTGCTCAGGCCGCCCAACGCGTCCATGAAGGCCGCGCCAAGACGCGTGAGTTGCGCGTAGCGCTGCCGGCTGGCGCGCTCGGCGGCATTGCCCACCAGGACCATGAAAAACGGAATCAGCGGCGCCGTCAGCAGCAGGATCAACCCCGAGATCCAGTCCGCGGGAAACACCAACAGCGCCAGCAGCAGCGGCACCAGCGCGGCGGTACTGACCTGCGGCAGATAGCGCGCGAAGTACGGCAGCACGGCATCGACGCCATCGACCAGACGCGTGATCAAATCGCCACTGGCCTGCGCGCGCAGCCCCAACGGACCCAGCGCCTGCGCGCGGGTGAGCAGGCGCGCGCGCAATTGCGTGCCCAGATCCAGCCCCGCGGCAAAAGCCGTGCGCCGCGCATACAGATTCAGCAGCAGGCGCAGCGGCGCCAGCAGCAGCAGGCCCCACCATTGCGGCCATAGTTGCGCCAGCGGCGCATGCCTGAACAATGCGGCGTCAAGGATGTCCGCCAGCAGCCACGCTTGCGCCACCAGCGCCAGGGCTTGCAGCACGGTCGCCAGCGCGGAGCGCTGCAAGGGTTTGCGAATCCGCCGCGCCTCGCGGCGCAGCCAGTTTGCTGCCTGCATGCCTGCTTCCAAAGAGACGGGGCCGCGAACGGCCCCGTCGGTCACGCGCGATGATGCCCGATCAAGGCTGCTTGCGTATGCCGCCGACGGCATGCTCGGCGGCGGCCCGCTCCTCCTGCGTGTCCAGCAGCGCGGCACCGGCGGCCGAGATCAGCACGATCATGGTGGTGCCCACCAGCCAGGCGAAGTACCACGCGCCCAGATCACCCAGCAGCGCGGCCATCAGGATGACCACGATGGCAAGAAACATGAACAACAGGAAGTACAGAAAGGTTCGCATGATGGACTCCTCAGTATGCGTGTTCGTCTTCGGCGATCTTCTCGGCGCTGACCTTGCCGCGCATCACCCAGAACGCCCAACTGGTGTACCAGAGGATCAGCGGCACGAACACCAGCGCGAAGCCCAGCATCCACAGCAGGGTGAGTTCGCTGGAGCTGGAGTTCCACACCGTCAGACTGACCGAGGGATTGCTGCTTGAGGGCAGCATGAAGGGAAACAGCGAGACGCCCGCCGTGCCGATCACGCCGATCCAGGCCAGCGCGCCCAGCCACCAGCCCAGATACGAGCGCCGGGCGCGCGCGGCCAGCAGCGCACCGAGCATGCCGGCGAAGCCCAGCAGCGGCACCAGCCACAGGATCGGCTGCGCGGCGAAGTTGGACTGCCACGCGCCCGCCGCCGTGGTCACGACCTGCTGCAGCGGCGTTTGCGGCACGCCCGCGCCCGGCCCGCTGACGATGCTGTAGCCCGGCAGCAGGTGCGCCCACACGCCGCCGATGGCGAACAGCGCGATCGCGGCGCTGGCCGCCACTTGCGCCAGTCCGCGTGCACGCTGGTACATCGCGCCCTCGGCGCCGTTCATCATCGTCAGCGCGCCCATCATCGCCGCCAGCGCCAGCGACAGCACGCCGGTCATGATCGCGAATGGATTGAGCAGGCCGAGAAAACTGCCGGTGTAGAACGAAGTCATGTTCCACTCGAAGTGGAACGGCACGCCATGGAACAGATTGCCGAAAGCCGCGCCGAACACGATCATCGGCACCGCGCCGCTGACGAACAGCACCCAGTCCCACACATTGCGCCACGCCGGATTGGCGACCTTGCTGCGGTACTCGAAGCCGAGCGGACGCATGATCATGGTCCACAGCAGCAGCAGCATGACCACGTAAAAGCCCGAGAAAGCCGTGGCGTAGATCAGCGGGAACGCCGCGAAAATCGCGCCGCCGCCGAGAATGAACCACACCTGGTTGCCGTCCCAGTGCGGGCCGATGATGTTCAGCGCCACGCGCCGTTCCAGATCGGTGCGTCCGACGTAGCGCAGGATCGCGCCCACGCCCATGTCCATGCCCACCATCACCGCCAGGCCGATCAGCAGCACGCCCAGCAGCAGCCACCAGGTCACTTGCAGGATTGCGTAAATGTCCATGACTCAGCCCTCCAGATTCGTGTCATGCGCGGCGGCCGGCAGCGGCCGTGGCGCCAACGCGGGACGCGGCTGCGGACGCGAATCGCCCGTGCCGTGATGCTGTTCCGGTCCTTGTCGGATCGCGCGCACCATCAGATACATCTCGACCGCGATGAAGATCGAATACAACGTCACGAAGCCGATCAGCGAGAACGCCATGTAGCCGACGCTGTGCGTGGAGGCGCTCATCCACGTCGGCAGCACGCCGAACACGGTCCACGGCTGCCGGCCCAGCTCGGCCACCAGCCAGCCAGCCTCGTTGGCCAGAAACGGTATCGGGATCATCCACACCGCAGCCCTCAGGAACCAACGCTTGTCCTGCACCTTGTTGCGCAGCGTGTACAGCACCGCCATCACGAAGAACGCCAGCATCAGCAAGCCGAAGCCGACCATCGCGCGGAACGCCCAGAACACCGCCGCTACCGGCGGAATGGTGTCCCTTGCCGCCTCCCGCACCTGCGTCGGCGTGACGTTGCTCAGATCGGGCGCATAACGCTGCACCAGAAAACCGTAGCCGAGATCCTTTTCGTGCGCCTTGAATTGCGCCAGCGCTGCCGGATCCTCGGGATCCCTCGAAAGTGTCTTCAGCGCCTGCACCGCAGGGATGCCGTTTTCAATCTTCCTGGTGGCCTGCCGCTCCAGCGTGTCGACGCCCTTGACCGTGCCGTCGATGGAGTGTGTGACCAGCAGCGAGAGCAGGTAGGGGATTTGCACCGCGCCCATGTTGTCCTGCCGGGCCTGATCCGGGAAAGCGATGAGGTTGAACGGCATTGGCGCCGCCTCGCTCTTCCACAAACCTTCCATCGCCGCCAGCTTGGTCGGCTGCGCCTGCGCGGCAACAAACCCCAGCGCATCGCCCAGGGTGATCACGCCGATGGTGGCCATCACGCCATATAGCGCGGCCATGCGGAACGAGCGCTTGGCCAGGTCCATGTGGCGCTTCTTCAGCATGTAGAAAGCGCTGACGCCAGCCACGAAGATCGCGGCGGTGACGTAGCCGGCGATGCTGGTGTGCACGAACTTGGACTGCGCGTCGGGGCTGAAGATCAATTGCTGGAAGCTGGTCAATTGCATGCGCAGGGTGGTCGGGTCGAACGCCGCGCCCTTGGGATCCTGCATGAAGCTGTTGGCCACCAGAATCCACAGCGCCGAGAGGTTGGAGGCAAACGCCACCAGCCAGGTAACCGCCAAATGCTGGCCCTTGGACAGCCGCTCCCAGCCAAAGATCATCAGGCCGACGAAGGTCGACTCCATGAAGAACGCCATCAGGCCCTCGATCGCCAGCGGCGCGCCGAAGATGTCGCCGACGAAGCTGGAATAAAACGACCAGTTGGTGCCGAACTGGAACTCCATGGTCAGGCCGGTGGCCACGCCCAGGGCGAAGTTGATCATGAACAACTTGCCCCAGAACTGCGCCATCTGCTTGTAGATGGGCTTGCCGGTGGTGACGTACACCGTCTCCATCGCCGCCAGCAGAAAGCTCAGGCCCAGCGTCAACGGCACGAACAAGAAGTGATACAGCGCGGTGGACGCGAACTGTATGCGTGAGAGATCGACAACGGTTCCATCAATCATGGCGGCTGCTCTCGATGGTCAAATGCAACGCGTCGCTCATCACACCCGCAGGCGGCGCACCGGAATCGCAACGGCCACGACCTTCATGGCTGCCCGTTGCGACCTCATTATCAAGCGATACTCTAATATTCGCTTGCTTGCTCCTGCATGACAGTCTGTCGCAGACCATCATGAAAACAGCATGTCCCCATGCACTCGCGTGCACGGAAGCTCACTTTCCCCATACAACGTGCTGCATTGAACCCGTTCCGTCGTCCGCGCTACTTGATCAGGATCAAGTGCGGCTACGGGAACCTCGCGCGCGCGGCGCGGTCTAGGCTTGCTTGCACTTCGCAAGCTTGTGCGCCTACAACATCGGGCGCGCAAATGGCCTGCGTGCACCAGATCCCTTCACCTTCGTCGAGACCATTCGTGAGCCCATCCCGTCGTCTGCCGCGCGTATTGCGCCTGCTGGCCCTGACCGCATTGCTCAGCTCCAGCCTCGCGCTCGCCGCAGCCCCCTCCGCGTCCAGCGCCGCCAAGGCGGTGACGCCACGCGTCCCCGCGCATCTCGCAGTAGCGCAGTCCGCGCCATCCAAGCTCGCGCATGCGGCGGTCGGCAAGCCGCGCCGCGCGAAAGCGCCAATCGCCACCACCCCGACGCATCCAACGCCTTGGCTGGCGGGTGTGGTGCAGGCGCCGCTGGTCGGGCCGGTGACGCTGTACGGGCCGCCGTCCAACGTGCCGCTGCGCGGTCTGGCCTTGTTCCTCTCCGGCGATGGCGGCTGGAACCTGGGCGTGGTCGGCATGGCGCGCCGCGCCGCGAATCTCGGCTTGTGGGTGGCCGGCTTCAGCACACCCAAGTATCTGCACGCGCTGGCGGCGCGGCCCGCTGGAACCTGTAGCAATGCCGCCGGCACGCTGACCGCGCTGGCGACCAGCCTCAAGCAGCAGCTCAACCTGCCGGCCGACCTGCCGGTGCTGTTGATCGGCTATTCCTCGGGCGCCACCATGGTGTATGCCGCGCTGGTGCAGGCCGCGCCGCATGCGTTCCAAGGCGGCTTGAGCCTGGGCTTCGGGCCGGAGATTGAGACCACACATGCGTTCTGTCCCGGTGCCGGTGATCTGGCCTGGCAGAAATCGCCGCATCCACCGCACATGCCCAGCTTTGTGCGCAACACGGACGTGAGCGCGCCCTGGCACATCCTGCAGGGCGAGATCGACGAGGATGTCGCGCCGCAGTTCGCCACCGATTACGTCGCCGGCGTGCCTGGCGCCAAGGCCTGGCTGCTGCCGTATGTCGGCCACGGTTTCGGCGTGCCGCGCAACTGGGCGCCGGAATACCGCGCAGCGCTGGAAACACTGCTGCCGCCAAGTCCCGCCGCAGTACTCGCGCGACCCGCGCAGCCCGCCAAATCAGTCAAATCAGCCGTACGCTGAGCCCGCCATCACGATGGCGCGCCGCACGGCACGCGCTCGCCGGAGGTGCGCTATGGCGCGAGCCGCGGACGGTCCGCCGACGCCAGACCACTGACGCGGCGCGCGGCATCCAGCAGCGCGGCGTGACCGTGCTGTGGATGCAACAGTTCGGGCAGGCGCGCGCTGAAGCGCTGCGGCGCAATGCCCAGCGCGGCCAGGCCATCACTCTGACCGATCGAATCCAGCGCCAGCGACTTGAAATTGTCGACACTGATCGGTTTGCCCGGCAGCAGTTCGCCGATGCGCGCCTGCAGGTAGCCCAGCGTATCCGGCAACGGCAAGATCAGGCGGCGCAACCCCGCGGCGGCGCAGATCATGCGCACGATGCGAATCAGCTCCAGCAGCTCGGGGCCATACAGCTCATAGGTTTGCGCGATGCTCGCTGGCGACGCCACGCACTGCGCGATCGCCGCGCATACGTTTTCCACCGCCACCGGCGCCAGCTTGCTGTGTGGGCGCGCCAGCGGCAGCACGGGCAGTTGCCGCAGCAGCGCGGCGAAGCGCGAGACCAACCCATCGCCGCGACCGAAGATCACCGAGGGTCGGTAAATCGTCCACTGCAGGCCGGACGCGCGCACCACGCGCTCAGCTTCGCCGCGCGTGATCAGGTACATCGATTTGCCCTCGCCGGCGCGCAGCGAGCTCATCTGATGCAGACGGCGCACGCCGGCCTCGCGGCAGGCGGCCACCAGCGTCGCGGTGAGATCCACGTGCGCCTTGCGAAAGCGCGCGCTGCCGGTTTCATTGAGAATGCCGACCAGGTTGATGGCCGCGTCCGCGCCGTGCAGGTGCGCCAGCAGCACGCCGCGATCATAGACATCGGCGCTGTGCACGCTGACGCCGGGCAGCACCGTCAGTGCGCGGTGCTGTTCGCGATTGCGCGACAGCACGCTGATGCGATGGCCGTGCGCGACCAGGCGCGGCAACAACTGTGTACCGACGAATCCGGTACCGCCAAGCATGACCAGGTGCAGCGGACGCAGCGGTGCGAGACGCGATGTATTCATGGCGAAGTGGACTCGGTGGCGTGGGGATGGAGTGCAAGAATGATCTTGCCGATGTGCTCGCCCTGCTCCAGCAGGCGATGCGCGTCGGCGGCCTGCGCGAAAGGCAGCACGCGATGCAAGACCGGGCGCACGCGTCCGTCGTGCAGCAATGGCCACGCCTGCGCGCGCAGGGCACTGGCGATGGCGGCCTTGGCCGCGGCACTCTGCGGGCGCAGCGTCGAACCCGTGAGGGTGAGGCGCTTGCGCATCATCAGCGCCAGATCCAGCGGCGCCTCGCGCCCGCGCTGCGTGGCGATCTGCAGCAGACGGCCGTCCACCGCCAGCGCGGCGAGATTGCGCGGCAGATAATCGCCGCCGACCATATCGAGAATGACATCCGCGCCGCGATCGCCGGTGGCGGCCAGCAGCCCGGCGACAAAATCGTCGTCGCGATAATTGAAGCAACGGCGCGCACCCAGACGCTCGCAGGCAGCGCACTTTTGCGCATTGCCCGCGGTGGCGTACACCTCGGCGCCCAGCGCATACGCGAGCTGGATGGCCGTGGTGCCGATGCCGCTGGCGCCGCCGTGCACCAGCAATACCTCGCCGGGCGCAAGACGGCCGCGCATGAACACGTTGCTCCACACGGTGAAAAATGTTTCCGGCAGCGCCGCGGCCTCGGCCATGCTCAAGCCCGGCGGCAGCGGCAGGCATTGCCCGGCCGCCACGGCCACGTACTCGGCGTAGCCGCCGCCGTTGCACAGCGCGCACAACGCGTCGCCAACGCGCCAGCCCTGCACCGCAGAACCCAGCGCCGCGATGCGCCCGGCCACTTCCAGTCCAGGCAGATCGGATGCGCCCGGCGGTGGCGGATACGCGCCGGCGCGCTGCGCCAGATCGGGCCGGTTGACGCCCGCGGCGTGGACCTCGATCAGGATTTCATCGGCGCGCGGCAACGGGCGCGGGCGCTGCGCGCTGCGCAATACCTCGGGGCCACCGGGCGTGCTGATCTCGATCACCTGCATCATCACTGCTGCGCTCATGGCGCATCGCTCGGTGCCGCCGCATGCACGCTGGTGGCGGGCGCGGGCTGTGTGCTGGCCGCGACTGGCGGCGGTGCGTCGCCCTGCGCGGCCAGATCCTCGACGCTGCACATCACCGTGGCGCGCGGCGCCTGCGCGCCAGACACATCATGGGTGCTGCCGAAGGGCTGCATGCGCGCGCTCAAGCGCACCGGATCCTGGTGCAGACGCCAGTCGTAGACCACGCTGAAAGCCAGGCTGCTTTCCACATAGTCGCGCGTTTCGGGATACGGAATGGTGGCCACGAACACATCCGGCGCCAGCGTGGCGCGCTGGTCCAGCCAGCGCTGCAGCGCGGCCGGGCCGGCGTTGTAGGCGGCGCTGGCCAACCACTGTGCGCCGAAGCGATCGGCCAGATGCCGCAGATAGCGCGTACCGAGGGCGATGTTGACCGATGGATCATCGAGGCTGGCCGCGCCATCCCATGGCAAACCGTCGCGCCGCGCCAGTTGCGCCGCGGTACCGGGCAGCAACTGCATCAGCCCGCGCGCATCGGCGCCGGAGCGCGCGTTGCTGATCCACGCGCTTTCGGTGCGGATGATGGCGAAGGCCCAGGCGGGATCGATACCGGCTTTGCGCGCATCGCGCAGCACGCGCGCGCGCTCGGCCAACGGAAAACGCAGGCTGTAATCACGCAGATAGTCGCCGTGATTGAGCAGGAAAATCGCACGATCCACCCAGCCACGGCGGTGCGCCAGCACCACGGCGGCGTAGCGCTGCGCACGATCGAGGCCGGGCAGGGCCGTGTCCCACTCGCGCCGCGCATGGGTCAGGCGATTCAACGCGTACCACTCGAAGGCACGCTGCATACCCGGATCCGCTTCGACCGCGGCGGTGGCCGCGGTCCGCGCCGGTGGATCGCGCGGACACAGCGCATACGGCCGCTGCACCTGATCGGCGGCCAGAAAACCGTAATAGGTGGGGCTGCGCGCCAGCGTGCGCCAACGCGCATCGGCCTGTGCCTTGGCACCGGTGGCGGCCAGCGCGCGCGCCTCGAAGTAGCGCCATTCGTTGGCGTCGCGCTGCGTCTCGGGCATGGCGCGGATCGCCGCCAGCACGGCCGGCCAATCGGCCCGCGCCAGTGCCACGCGCACGCGCCACTCGCGTGTCAGCGGGGTCTGCGCGGATGCCGGCAACGCTTCCAGTGCGCGCAGCGAGCCGGGGATGAGGCTGGTGGCCTGAAACAGCGCCAGCGCGGCCTCGATGCGATCGACCTGCGCCGGCGCCAGGCTGAAGCGCGAACGCAGCGCCCGCCAGGCCGCGCGCGCGGCATCGTCGTCATTGCGCGCGCGGCGCGTCAGCGCCAGGGTCAGCGCCTCGCGCGCATGCGCGCTGTCGGGCCAGGTAGCGGCCTGTGCCAACGCGCTGGCCGAATCCGACAGTGCCAGCGCCAGGCGCTGCGCGCCGGCCTGCTGCGCGGCCGGCAGCCACGCCAGCGTTTGCGTGAGCGTGCGCAGTCGCCCGCCGTGCACAGCGCGTTCGATGCGCGCCCACAGTCGTTCGCGCGTGAGCAGGCCCTGCGTGTTCGCCAGCTCCAGCAGCGCGTTGCAGGCATCGGGCAGACGCGGCGCGTTCCACAACGCGGCGAACATGCCGCCGTACGCCAGCTTCTGGCCCTGCGCGGCCTGCGCCTGCAGTGCGCGGCAGTCGTAGGCACTGCCCAGATCCGGCGCGTAAAACGCGAGGTATTGCTGCCAGTCCTGCTGCTGGGCGAGGCGGTCCAGCCAGACACGGCGTAGCTCGCGGCCAGGGATCAAATCGCCGTAGCGCGCAAGGTAGTCACGTACTTGTGCAGCGCGCGCGCTGCGCACATCGTGCATCAGGTAGGCGGCTTCGAGATATGGATACAGCGGGTAATCCTGCAGCGCCTCGGTGTCATGTTTCCATGCCGGATCGCCCTGCTGCGCCAGCGCATAGGCCTGCGCGAACTGTTCGCGTTGGCGCTGCAATTGCGCGCCAGCGGCGGCCTGCGCGACGCCAGTGGCAGCCAGCATCCATAGCGCCAGCGATGCCAGCACGAACCTGATGCGCCACTGCCGGCGCGCGCGAAGCCTTGGCATACTGCATACTCTCCTGAAGGCGCGATTCTACAAGGCATGCCTACCGTGCACGCCTGCCGTGAGTGTCCACGAGTGTGTTGGCGGCGCGTGTCCGCTCCGCGTGCGTGGCACGGCTTCCCGGCATCCGTCACGCTATCCCCGCAAGGCCATCTCATGGTGTTCGACCTCGTGCTATATCTGCTGGCCGGCGCCACGGCCGGGTTTCTCGGCGGCTTGCTTGGTATCGGCGGCGGGCTGCTGATCGTGGCCGCGCTCAGCTTCACCCTGTCGGCGCTGGGCGTGCCGGGCAGCGAGGTGATGCATGTGTCGGTGGCGACCTCGCTGGCCGGCATCGTGCTCATCGCGGCCGCGTCCACCACGGCACAGCTCAGGCGCCGCGCGGTGATGTTGCCGACGTTGCTGCGCCTGGCGCCGGGGCTGGTGCTGGGCGGCTTTATCGGCGCGCATCTGGCGCAGTTGATGAGTGGGTCGGTACTGCGCTGGGTGATCGCCGGGTTCTGTCTGTTCATGGCCTGGCGCATGGCCTTTGGCCACCAGCGTGAGGTGCGTGAGGAGCACATGCCGACCTCGACATGGCTGCTGCCGGCGGGCCTCGGCATCGGCACGGTCTCGGCCATCGTCGGTATTGGCGGCGGCTCGCTGACCGTGCCGCTGCTGGTGACCCTGGGCGTGAAGCCGGTGCGCGCGGTAGCCACCAGCTCCGCCGCCGGACTGCTGATCGCGCTGGCCAGCTCGTTCAGCTACATGCTGGCGCTGCATGCGCCGACGCTGCCGCTGCCGGCTGGCGCGCTAGGCTATGTGTACCTGCCTGCCGCCGCAGCCATCGCCATCGCCTCGATGATCACCGCGCAGTTTGGCGTGCGCCTGGCGCACCGGCTCTCCGGACCCGCGCTCAAGCGCATGTTCGCCGCCTTCCTGCTGGTGGTGGGTGTGCTGATCGCCAGCGGCGGATGAGTCGGCCACGCACGCGCTTCGCGCAGCACCACGCACAGGCGCTCGCGTGCGGGGTACTGGCTGCCGCGCTGCTCGGCGGCCTGCTGTGGCTGGCCGCGCTGCTGTGGCCGGTGGCGCTGCCGGGCAGCATCCCGGCGCGGCTGCAATGCGTGTCCTACGAACCGTTCCGTCTGCCCGGCGAGAGCCCACTGCGGAAACATGCGCACATCGGCCGCGCGCGCATCGACCATGACCTGGCCGTGCTGGCGCAGCACTTCGACTGCGTGCGCACGTATTCGGTGAGCCAAGGTCTGGATCAGGTGCCGGCGCTGGCCGCGCGCCACGGCATGCAGGTGCTGCTGGGCATCTGGATCGGCGCGGACGCGCGCGCCAACGCGCGCGAGATCGCGCATGCCTTCGCCGTGGCGCGCGGCGCGCCCGCCGGCAGCATCCGCGCCATCGTGGTCGGCAACGAGGTGCTGCTGCGCGGCGATCAGCCCGCATCGGTGCTGCTGCGCGATCTGCACGAAGTGCGCGCCGCCACCGGACTGCCGGTGACTTACGCCGACGTGCCGGAGTTCTGGCTGCGTCATCCGGAGCTGGCGCCAGCGGTGAATTTCATCAGCGTGAACATGCTGCCGTACTGGGACAATAAGCCGGTGTCCGCGCGCGCGGCGGTGGCGCGCATGGCGCGGCAGATGCGGCGCGTGCAGGTGGCGTTTCCGGGCAAGCCGGTGTTCATCAGCGAGACCGGCTGGCCCAGCGCCGGGCGCGCGCGCCGCGATGCCGTGCCCAGCCGCGTCAACGAGGCCTTGTACCTGCGCGGCTTCATCGCCTGGGCGCAGGCGCACGATCAGCGCTACAACCTGATCGAGGCCTTCGACCAGCCCTGGAAGCGCGCGCTGGAGGGCACCGTCGGTGGCTCGTGGGGCATCTACGATTCACGGGCTCACCCCAAGTTCGCGTGGCGCGGTCCCGTGACCGAGGATCCACGCGCCTGGTGGGCGCTGCTGCCGCTGCTGCTGGGCGCGGTCATCGGCGCACGGCGCGGCGGCCGCGCCGCGCGCACCTGCGGCGCGCTGGCTGGTGCCGGCACCGGGCTGGCGCTGTGGGCGTTGCTGCGCATGGCCACGGCGGCAGCCTGGGACGCCGCGCGATGGACCTGGTGGGGGCTGCTCGGCGCCGGCCTGCTGTGCGGCGCGTGGCTGTTGCTGGATGCGCTGAGCGCGTGGCTGCGCGACGGTCACCTGCGGCATCCCGTGCGCCTCGCGCGGCTGAACTTCACCGCGTTGTTCGCCGTGGTGTACATGGACCTGCTGCTGGTGTTCGATGGCCGCTATCGCGACTGGCCGCTGCCGGCGTTCATCCCCATCGCGCTGGGCGTGGCGCTACTGCGCCTGCTACACGGCGCACCGCTGCTGCATGGCCCACGCGCACGCGCGCTGGCACTGGCGGCACTGCTGCTGGGCATGGTTGGCGTGCTGCAGGAAGCACTGCTGAATCCTTACGCGTGGTGCTGGCTGGCGGCCAATGCGCTGCTGGCCTGGGCGGCGCTGGGCGCTGTCAAATCCGCCGCACCCGATCAGGCCTGACGCACCGCCGGAATCAACAGCAACGCGCCCACCAGCAGCGCCAGCGCACCCGCCTGAAAGCTGAACAGCATCAGCCCCGCGGCGCCCAACGCCAGACACAGCGCGGCGCTCGACACATGCCTCCAGAGCAGCGCCAGCGCGGTCGCAGCCAACGCCAGTGCGCTCAGCAGACCACTGTTGAACGCCTGCACCAGCATGGCGCGCACGCCGCATGCGACGCCGCCCTGCCCGGCCAGACAGGCCTGCGCCACCACATGCGGCTCGATCAGCCCGTAACGCGCCCAAGCCGCCAGCGCCGCGACTAGCGCAGCAACAAGCATGGCGAACAGCCGCGGCCGCCAGCCCGCTGCGGCATGCGCTCGGATGGCCATGACATGACGGATCCGCGAAACAACCGGCATGATTTTGTAGCGCATTTGTAATGTATTCGTTAGATTCGACAGGCCGTATTACATAAAAGTCACGGCGTCCTCTCGGCACCTGGAGAACATCATGTCGCATACCTTACGCCAACGCACTCTGACCATCGCCATCGCTGCGGTTTTCGCCTTGCCCTTGCTCGTGCATGCGCAGGATACCGCGCCGCCACCCGACAAGAAAAATGCCAAGCAGCTCGAAGCGGTCGAGGTGCTCGGCTCGCGCATTCGCGGCGCTGAAATCGCCACGCAGACGCCGACCATGACCATCACCGCGCGGCAGTTGCAGCAGACCGGGCTGACCAGCCTCGGCGACATCCTGCAGCAGTTGACCACCTCCGGATCGGCGCTGAACACCAAGTTCAACTCGGCCGGCAACTTCGGCTTTCCGCCGGATGGCTCGGGCGTGGGCTCGGGCTCGGCGACGCTGAGCCTGCGCAATCTGGGCGCCAAGCGCACGCTGATCCTGGTCGATGGCCTGCGCTGGGTGAACGAGTCCTCGGCCTCGGGCGTGTCCGCGGCGGTGGATCTCAACACCATCCCGGTGAGCATCATCGAGCGCATCGAGATCCTGCCCGACGGCGCCTCGGCGCTGTATGGCTCGGACGCCATCGGCGGCGTGGTCAACATCATCACCAAGCGCACCCAGGATGGCGCCGCGGTCAGCTACTACGTCGGCGGCTACGACGCGCTCAGCGGCGGCATGACCAGCACCGGCACCGCCTCGCTGGGCGGCAAGTTCAATCGCGGCGAATTCTTCATCGACTTCGAGCACGTCAAGCAGAACGCGATCAGCTCCGGCGCGTGGTCGCAATCCGGCGCAGCCTGCGTGCCGGGCACCGGGCTGGCCAACTGCTCCTCGGCCACGCCCACCGGGCGCTTCATCTTTACCGATCCCAACACCCAGCAAGTCCAGGATCTGACCCTCAACGGCGCGTTC
>NZ_JBTSRB010000060.1:0-14416 GCF_054637675.1 Metallibacterium sp. | reverse complement strand
TACGGGGCCATTTGCAAGAATTACATTTTTGACATACGTCACATTTTTGACATACGTCACATTTTTGACAAGATTGACAGGATTAACAAGAATGACAAGGTGAACAAGGATGACAAGGTGTTGCAGAATTATTTTTTCAGTCTGGCATGCTTTTTGCAAGCGAGGTATCGGGATACCTCACCAATTTTTACACTATCCAGCAATTTTTCTAATTTTACAATATCATCTTCAAGCCTTTCAATCATACAATTTTCGGTTAACGCTTTTGGAATATTATGCGCGCTATCGGAAATATCAAACAATAATTTTTTTCCTTCATCATTCAAATCAAATTTAGAAAAATAACGTAAAAAACAAAAACATCTAAATAAAACATTTCCTCCTCTTTTTTTCATCGGCATTTTTCTCCTCATACAAAAAACCCCTCCCTCTCCACCACATGGCCCCATCGGAGAAGGAGGGTAAACCCCCAGTCAGGGTTTAAATTTCAAAATGGAACATGGAGCGAGTAAGTCATTTCTGAGCTTCAACCGCATCGGCAGCAGTTTTAGCGTTGAGGTTAATAGTTGAAATAATCGTACTCATTTGCTCATGACTCAAAATACCTTCTTTGTAGAGATTCACGGCATCCGTAACCAAGCCAATCAATCTAAGCAGACCGTCAACAGTCAGCGTGCCCATATCACTTTCCTCCTTCGGCGTTGATTTTTGCGAGGCCAACAAGGATGGCGTCAACGGCACGACCGGCATCGGCATCCGTAGGACTGCCCTCGCAAAGCGGTGAAACATCATGGCTGACCTCCTTAATGATGACCCATTTTTCATCGGTAATTTTACCCTCACGGCGAGCGTTGACCACAAATCCCTGAGCGGAGGCAAGAGCATCACAGGCCATGGCCCAATTTTTAATTTGGACAGACGGTTGGTAGGTGACAGCATTTTTCACCGGCATGGAATTGCAGCCGTGAACGGAAGCAAGGAGCGGCAACGATAGCAAGCAAATCCAGCCTCTCATTTTTCTCCTCCCGGCACTGGCACCATAGCTCCGGCATGAAACCCACCGAGCGCAGATATTTCAGAGGCCAGCAGAATTTCCAGGCCCCCCATAGGAGCCTTTCCGACAAAAACCAGGGCGCCGTAAATGGCATTCAGAAAAACCAATACCAGCAATTTCTGACTCGCAGTATCCATTAGTTTTTTTCCTCATTGATAAGCGCATTACTCATCTTTTCCAGGGCATCAGCAACCTGTGAATTAACATCAGGACCAACACTATTATTCATTTTCACAAATTCATCAACAATCTTTTCAATTTCATCAATTCTCTTTTTCAATTCTTCAAACCTGTCTGCCATGATTCACATACCTCCGAATTTATTCTTTATTATCAATTCGAGCATCCCTTCAATCCGTGACACTCGACCATGTGTGGACAATACAAAAACAGCCAAGGGTATAACAGTTACTTCGGCTACAATCCTAATCAATTCTATCATTTTTTATTCCATGCAAAGCGTTAATATCGGCGACATCTATTTTTTTAAAAACGACTTCCTCATTCTGAGCCTTAATCAAAATATTTCCCATTTCGATATTAGACACATTATTTTCTCTTACTTCAATATTTCCATTTGAAACATCAATAACTTTCATTTTTACTCCTTATGACGCAAAAAGAATGCGCATCATTGAATATGCTGGGGTAATAACTGTTGCAGACAAATTTGTAAATTGGATATTAAAATATCTAGCAACAGGTTGCAATCTGATTGACCAAAAATCAGACGGTTGAAATGAAGGAACCCCTCCAAGAGCATTCCATTGTGGCATATACACGTTCATATCATTTATACCGTCATTTGATTGACGCAAAGCAAAACTTGTATTTCCAGCCAATCCAGATAAAACATTAACATAACAAGCTTTATAAGTAAACCATTTTTCCGACAAATCTACCCATGCGGTTGTTATTTGAGTCGAGACGGCAAGACTAGCCATTTGCACATTTACGTATATCAATCCACTAGGCTGTATCAATCCTCGACTAGATGATACATAGGGCACAACATAACTCATAAATTCCAAAGTTATTGTTGTTACTTGAGAACACGAAAAAATTACAGAAGTCGCATGCGATACATCAATAAATGTATCGGAGAATGCCGGGATTACAATAGATGAACCATTTAATGAAATATTAACATCATATGGAGAAGAAATACATTGTACATGTAATGATTTAACTTTTACATAATCACCCTGAAAGGATGCACTTAAATCCTGCAAAGCCGAATTTGCTCCTCCAAAAATTAGATTATATTGGGCATGTAATCCTTGTGCAGAAGCACTAAATTGTAAAGCCGGTGTTGAAACTATTGACATTTTTAGCTCCTTGAAATAATAAACGTGGTAGCAATACTTTTTATCTCATCATCAGAATAAATGCATTTACCATTTTCATGATGAATAATGGCCTTAGTTAATTTTGCGAGCGTTTCAACATTTTTAACATCAATAAACTCTTTGGGTCCGATTGACAAACGGTCACAAACATCTTTTACATACGAGTCACTGTTATTTTCATTAGACGGAGCCCAACGATCAATTAAGCCCTCAACGTTATCAATCCCATATTTATCATTATATGTGTTGATGATAACCATGATTGCACGTATCCCATATTTTGGGAGAATGAAAGTACAAAAATCATGGTCTGGTTGGTCTGACGACAAACCCAACCATTTTGAACCATGACGAATGTTACCCGGATTATTGTTTCTTTCACCTCTTGTCATTGTTTAGCTCTCCCTGTAATCATGACATATATGGACGCTGCGATGATCAATACTCCAATTGCACCAATAATAAAACCATAAGCAGACAATTTAAAATTTGCAACAATGGAAGTCCATGACCAACCAGAAAGAATGTCCGAGGAGGGCACAACACCTTTTTTCTTTGAATCAGCAATACCAGGCACGTTAGGGGCAGACCCACCAGACAACACATTGTTTATAGCATCAGCGGAATATCCTTTGTATGCCATGGTTGCCGCCGTAGTATTTCCATATTTTTTTTGCAAATCAGACAAATAATGCGCGGAACCATCTAACGCACTTATGGGATCAAAAGTATTAGACACACCATAGGCATCTGCAGTGGTTTGTAAAAATTGTGCAATACCACTCGCGTGTTGACCTCCTGAAACAGCAACAGGATTAACAGCATTAGGATTCCAGGAAGACTCAGAGCCTATGAGATTTGAAAAAACCGTAGGATCAACCCCCCATTTTTGGGCAGATTGAGCGGCTGCAATTTTGAGATCGGAGGTAGACATTATTTAGCGCCAGCGGCTTTTTGTGCGGAAATTTCGCTTGTAATTTGTGCGATGCTTTTCCCCCCAGCAAGCTGCGATGACCAATATGCAGCGCCTGCCGCGTCAGGAGCACGACCTAAAACGGACGAAAAAACAGAATCAATTTGTGCCTCCGGACTGTAAGCAACTGCAGCTTTAACCTGTTCTATATTTTTTCCTCCTGCAAGCTGTGACGACCAATAATCATATCCCACCGGGTCAGGGGTTCGACCTAAAACTGATTGATATATTGATGTTATTGGATCAACAACTGGAGGAGGTGGTGTGCTGTAAATCGTAGTACCTGTATCATCATGTTTTATGTTTACCGATGAGCCAACACCTAATTTTGCCTCTAAAGCCGCAATAGTTGCAGTGTCCGTGGAATTTAATTGTGCCGCATATTGATCTGCACTAGATTTTGTTGTAGAAGCAATAGCGGATGAAATAAGATCTGATATTGATGGACTACCTATTGCGTTGCTTGGATTAGATGGTGAAGTATTACTGACTGTAGGATATTGAGACAATGCTGATAATCCACTGCTATCGTAGCTGTTAGCCGGGGCCGGGGAATACATCATTGCGGGAGTAGAAAACGCGGCATTACTTGCGGATGATGCTGCATTAGCAGCGGTTCTTGCCGATTTTCGAGCATACCAAACTAGTCCAAGTGTCCCCACAACGGATATACCAATAAGGACTTTTTCTGATTTTTCCACTTTTTAATCCTTTTTACAAAATAGATAACTTACCATTATTATTCAAAAAACCACCTGAAAACATTCCGCCAGAATTGCGGTTAGGCTCATTAATCAAAGCCATGGCCACCGAATTTGCCCCAACCGTATTTGCAATATTTTGATCTCTTTGTGAAGTAAGGTTCAGCATATTTTGATCGCGCTGAGAACTAAGTGTAGCAAGATCAAACAGACTATTTTTGTTTAATTCTGCAAGATGTAACTGTGTAGATGATTGCGTAGTTAATGCCTGCAATTGAGCTGATAACGATTGCAAAGCAATATCATGTCCAGCACTTATTGTTGATGCTTGTATTTGTAATTGATTGTCCAATGCCGTTTGTGTATCCGCATGAGCAAAAACAGACGCAAGGATTTTTGCGGCCGTTGTGTTGTTGGAGTTGTTATTTGCGCTATTAGCAGCCAACGAGGCAATATAGTTCGCACTTGCAGTACTGGCTTGTTTTGCGGATAAAGCAGCATTAGTTTGAGAGATTGCAATATCACCCTGTGTCGCAATACTTTGAGACTGTAGGGATGCAGCAATGGGGTCCATTCCTGAGCTTGATGAGTTCGGGCCACCACGCATAAAAACGACCAACATCAGCAATGCTGCCCCACCTGACACATAAGGATGTTCTTTTATTGTTTCAACTATTTCCATATCATGTCCCCTTTTTGATCATACCACCGGATAAATCAGGAAAAACAACATTTACAGGAGTATTATTTCCCATCAATCCACCATAAGGGGTTTTTCCTTTCATCAACGAATATTCCAGACTATCAAACATCGGGACCAATCCTTCAACATGTCCAATAGTGTCAGGATGCGGCCATACGGAAAAAGTATCAGTTACACGCACATAATCTAAACTTGCATCAAGATCATACGGATACTCGTTGTCCCGGTAGTACGTGTCCAGCGTGCCGCCAGCCATCGGGGAAAACGCTGAGAAATTATCCATATTAGTACACCGAGCCGGAATTGCCAGCAGAAACAGTTTGCAAAAGAGTGTTGAAAGTGTCACCCGCACCTCTTACAAGATTAGTAGCTCCACCCGAATTTCGCACCAAAAGTGCGACCAGCGCAACACCGATTAGAGCCATTGCTATTTCCAAAATTCCCCTTCCAAGTCCTTCACCCATTTTCGTAGCTCCTTAAAAAGTTCCGCTTGCACCATGTTGAGATTTTGAAGAAAGTGAATCCCAAAATGATACGGCATTTTTTTCTATTGATGAATAATTTTTTAATCCAAAACCAACAAACGCAGCAACAATCAATAAACCAATTACTCCCCTGAGCTCTTTTACGCGATAAAGATACGCCAATAATGCAACGGCTAAAGCCCATTTTAAAAATGCTTTATCCTGTTTCGCAAGATCAATCAATTTGCTCGTATTGCCTTTTACGGCAATTGTAAGGAGATATGCTCCAATAATCAAACCAGCTAAAACATCAAAGAAAGTCATATCAATCAATCAACTTAACAGAGGTTATGTCAACACTTCCCTGATTTGTATTGCTAGAAGGTAAATCAACATTACTATCAACGCTTTGAGTATCACTTGTTGTTGATGATTTTGCTAAGGCCGACATTAAATCATTAAACGAATTATTGTTTGTATTTGTGTTTCCGTTGTTGGTATTTCCGTTTGCATCACTACTTGCTGTACCGTTGTTTGATGTTATTTGCGTGGCTGGAGACGATAACAATGCTTGCCACGCTGCAAAGCGATTATTCGCGAACAACCAAACAACAAAAACAATTAATATCAAACCGATGGACATTATACGATACCCTTGATATGATCAAGGATACCCTTCCAAACTCCAAGAAAAAGCGAAAGGGCAATAATGAAAATAATCCATTGTCCCGGCTTTTCGTTCAAAAACTGCCAATTTTTAATCGTATCCCACATATCAAAAATCTCCATTAAAATCTTTCAGACAGAAAAAAAGCCCGGCCGATCGTTTATGGCCGAAAGACCGGGCTTGCTACAACTCGGACCAATAGCGGATTATCAGCCCGATGCCTGCGACAGTCCAGGAAGAGTAGAGCCCTTGGTGTAAAAGGATTCAAACATTACTTCGACGTTAGTGTTTCCAGCTGTGACTGCTGCAAAAGTGATTCCATACTGTACATTTCCAAAAAGTGCAGTCTGAATTGGTTTTTCTCTAGACAGCTCCCAGATAGTACCAACTCTCCAATCGCCATTGATCAATTTTCGCATATCAAACAATTTCGTAAAAGGAGTATACTCACGCAGCACATTATTACCGTTAGCAATCAATCTTACACGTGTAAGATCGGTGGTTGGTGTATGCATTACTCCATTGTTCAGATAACTGAAATATGCACCAATTACAGATCGGACGTTAGGATAGTTAAACAATTTTTCGCTGCCGACTGCAATATTATCGGCTGAACGCAAAGCCCCTGAAAGCTCATAAACAGTCATCAGATCGAGTGCGGGCAGTGGCACCTGGCCACCAATTGACTGCGGCAACAGGTATTCCTGCTCGACCGCGACCTGAATGGTTGCTCCTGCCGACAGTGCTACAGTAGTTGTGGGGGCACCATTGTATACTGCATCATCATTGAGGGATTGATAAAGCAATGAGTTCCAATCGAGGGATAGCCAAGCTTCACCGACCGCTGTCTGAGTTAGTAGGGCACCACGCAAATCGGTATCAGAAAATGCCAGCGGCACCTCAATGATAAACTGTAAATTCTGGCCGGCCGCGATTGCCGTAGGAACGGCCGGGTTAGCCAATACAGATGTCTGCGAATCATTATTATATCCATAAGCGTGTTTTTCGCGCACACACTGCAAAGTTGCGAGCTGAAAACCACTACAATTTACCCGATCGGTGCCATCAAAATCAGTAAGTTTAATACGATTTATAATGTTGAATGGTGCCTTGGGTGACGCAGTTGCAATAGCCACACCAATATCAACAGACACGGACACATTCAGAATCAGCTTTGTGGTAATACCAACATTAAAAAGCTTAACTCTAGTAGTGCCGCCAAGGGTTCCTCCAGAAAAATTACCCAGAGATTTACGCATGCGCGGTGCGGACTGTAAAAGCATCGCGCGCAAATTACCGTTCTGTTGCACCATCTGAGCCATGGAATTTTGCTGTGTATCAGTCGCCATTTAGTCCACCCCCTGGAATTTATTCATAATGAAAACAGCGACTATGGAAATTATCGCCACAATAAACAAGTTTCGCGGTTCAAACAATGTCCAGTTCATAATTTTATACCACGCTCGTTTTGCCCATTGCCTTAGAGCCGTAACGGATAAGCGCCACGGCCAAAATTGCAATCAGGGCAATTGTGATAAAATTCACAATGTTAAATTCCACCATCATTTTTCTCCTCAGTTTTTTGTTGAAATCAAATTTCGTGCCACAATGGCTTTAAACGAATAATTACCGATTTTTAGCATTTTGTCAAGCTTAAATCCATTTTTTATTGAATATTTTTGATTCATTGAGCTCTTGGAAAGGTACAGGCGCATAAAGTGTTGGTTGCTCACTTTCAGAAACATTGTAATGCCAAAAATGATATTTTGGTGGTGTCTGCACTTTTTGAAAATCTGGTATAAACTCACCTATCGTTTTTCTGTCTCTCATATCGTTCAAATGATGAATATAAAATTTATCAGTTTCACTTACACAAAATCGACTGATAAGTGCAGGTCGTTGTGAACTCATCAATACCGTTTTTCCTCGTGATCTACCACGAGTGAGCAGCCCAATGAGTTCGTCGCCTGTTCTACCCGTTTTGTGCCAATTGTATAATTCATCAAAATAGATAAAACACGAACTGAATTTATGATAAAGCAAATTGCAATATTCATCTTGCAACTCAGAATTTTGAATTACCTCCTTTTCTGGCCTCACCAATATATATTCAGGTAGGTCTTTTTTGGGTCGTTTGCTCATTGATTTAAAATCATCAATACTTTCTATCAGGTCCAGTTTTTCATCCTCTTCCGGTAATCCGAAAAAAGCATTTTCGATTTTTGTATCGAGAATTATTACAGGAGAAACAACAGAGTGTCGCATCTGGAAAACTGCATTCTGTGTTTTTCCGCTTCCGGTGCGACCCACGAGTAAACCACGTTCTCCTTTTTTCAATAAAATGTTTCCCATGTTAATTATACCGGATTGTTCCGAAATTAGGGGCTTGTGTGTCTGTTGCCGTTTGTGTTGGGTTCGGAGGAATTGATGTTTTTTTCGCTTCCTTTGCAAGTTTTGATTGTGCGATTAAAACAACAATACGCGGTGAATAAACAGCAACGGAAATTGCTGCAAGATTTGTCCAAGCAAGCATTTTAGAGGAAGGTCTCAAATCATACTCAGCAAGTACACCCTTGACAGCTACGGCAAGTTTTTCACTTTCGTCTTTTGTTACTTCGAGTATTGGATTTTTTGATAGTAATGCCAATAGTTTATGTACACCAACAATCTGTAATGCAAAACTGTCTAAATCCACTCCTTTTTGCTTTTTTGTTCGATATGTTCGCTTTTCTCCTCCGTTTTGCTCTCCTCCATCACGTTTTGCGACGCATCTGGGGCACTCACAATCAGAGGGATGTCTACCTCGTTTAATAGTGGGGATTCCTGCGGAGGGGTCGAGAGGGATATTATCCCCGCTATTGCCTCCATCGTTAACCTCTGCTCCGTCTGCACTTCCCGCATCAATTGCATCATCTGATCTTGTGTTCTCGTCAATGTCTCCAGCCATGATTGATGTTCCTCTATTGATGTTTCAATTTTTTCGTTTTCTTCCTCAAGGTCTTCCTTGATTTTTTCTGTTATTTCCTCAACATCTTCCTTTATTTCTTCTTTTACCTCCTGCAATTCCTCTTTGACTTCCTCAACTTCTTTCTCAACCTCTTCACTTGTCACCACTGTTTCCGGCATCATCTACCTCCTTTAAGGATAATTTGATTATTTCCCGCATTTCAGCATTTTGCTGTTCAATGCGTTTAACCCGTTCGCACAAATCATTAAACGTATTTAGTGCATTTATCAATTGATCTTTAATTTCATCAATGTTCAAATCAGGTGCGAATTGTTTTACGAGCATTCCCAACATTGTAATGTTCCTCCCGGATAAATTGTCCCCATGGACATCGACGTACAATATCCGTAACGCTTAAACGCACGGAATCCCTAACCTCAATTATTTGATGTTTTTTAAAATCAACAGTTATGATCCTACACGTTTTCATAATTCATCATTACAAAAAAATGTATTTTTGTCAAGCGTTTTTCACCGCGCGGCGCGGGGTTACGTCTCCAAACTCATCAATTTTGAAATTGATTGATTTACTGAGCGAGGATGATACTCTGGAAATATGTTGTAGCTCACTACCTGATTTTTTGATATGAGTATACAGAGACGGCAAAGAATCATAATCGCAGGTTGTTACACCATCCCTATAAAGCTCCTGCCATTTATCATTATTCATTGATTTTTTGGGCATCCCCTTTGCCCTGCCTAGTATTTTTCCATTATCCAAAATGCCAACGTAAACTTTTGGTGCGATTGCTCTAAAACTCTGCCACGTTTTTTCCAATTTAAATTGACCGTATTTGTCACCTATATCAATTTTGTCGGAATTTCCTGATAAAACAGTTAATGAATCTGTATCACCATATATGATTTTATCGACTCCTACAGAATATGCAGTATCGAGCAAATGAAGCCTTGCAAAGGCTGTTATGAAAACAGCCCATTCAGGTTTTACAAGCATATCTTTTTCGTTCGGTTGTGTTCTTGTGAACCAATATTCAGAGCCGTTAAATGGAAATGCACCAAGCTCGTCTTCTTGTGTTTCAGGATGAAATAACTCAGTTCTTTCACGTCTCGAACCGAATTTACCATACAGACTATTTTGCATGAGCTTTGCAATCTGTTCGATTGATAGTCCTTTGTATTCTTTTCGCAATGTCTTGCATTTTTCAACAAACGAAACAAAAGGAGAAACTTTTTTGGGAAACAACAATCCTTCATGTATTTCAATTATTTCATAACCATGTCTAGCTGCAAACATCAATTCTACGTTAGTGCATATCGTTTCGAATTCACCAGACAACCACCGCATTGCGCCTTTGTTATTTCTTGAAGGCACAATAGGTATTATCAAATCATCAGGACTTTTTACAGTACAACGATAAATTCCAAAATGTGAAGAGTTCCAATTTTTTGAAATTGAAGGCTTTCCGTCTGGCAATAACATTTCCGACATTACATGTGGATATGAAGAATTTATGTCATAGGTTTCACAGTCCTCTATTAAACGTGTTGTTGTTAAAAATACAATTCCTCCATAATATGAGGAACGGATAAAATCTTCAATTGATCCATTTTTTGAACCATTGTATATTTCATCGTTCTTCAATGAATATTGCCATGCTTTCAATGCTGTGCTTGCGGTTGTTGCGTTTATTCCGATACCAAAATGTTCTCGCATTTTTTCATCTAATCGTTTCAAACCAACAATTAAAATTTCAATATCCCGCATCGCATATTCTTTGTGCTCTGGGTTATCAGGATTGTAATTTTCAATATCAATTTTCAGTTTTGGTAACTCGGGGCAAAAAGAATCAGCTAAATTTTTCAGTGACCCCGGCCATAACGCAAATGAATCCCGCATGATTATATCTCCATCATCTTGCAGGATTTTTATTTGATAAATGTCTCGTTCTGTGCGCATTGACAATTCGCATTTTATTTCATGTTTTTCGATATGATCTAAAATGTAACGCCAATCATATTGCGCAAAATGGGCATAATGAATCGTCGGCTTGGGATAACACCGAAGAAACTCAAAAAATTTCTCAAGCATGTTATCACCTGAGAAAAAATTCCGTTCAAATTTACATCCACATTGTATTGATAATAATTTTCCTCCCAATCCCTCCGTCTCTGTGTCAAATGCACCAAACTCAATTTCAGCGTTTCTTACGTTTTTTCGTTGGTATAACAATGGTCGATTTTTTTGCATTTCTCTTCCGTGTTGTTATTTTGATTGCGTTTGCCATTGCGTATTCTTCGTTAAATGATAATCTGACCCATGCGTTTATGGCTTCTAAATCTAAATTATAATTTTTTCGCATGCTAACATCGTTCAAATATTCTTCACAAGCTTCCCAATCTGATTTTGTAAACTTATCTTTAAAATATGTTCCTGGCAGAACTGTTATGTCGTGAAATGTTCCTTCGCTGTCAATCGTATGACAGCCCACATAATATGCCCACATTTTTGATTCGGACATTTTGTTGATCTGGTCGATTACTGCCCGTATTCCCTCATAACTCCAATCGCAACGGACTGTGTGACTTTTCTTTCCTTTCGTCAATCTCACATTTTTTAAATTTGGAGTTGAAATATGTTTGACGTTTTTCTTTATTTTACGCTCGACAATTTCATGTTCAATTTCTGCCGGAGATTTTCCGGTGATTTTCAAGGACGTTCGCCCACGTGCTGGTCGGGCAAGCTGCGCTTTTTCGTTTACGATCTTTGCCGCCCGCGCTTTATTTTCGTAGGTTGTGAATCCTGTTTTTGCAAGGGAACCAAACCGCTTATCATACTGCCGTCTGCTTATCACCTCACCAGTTTTCGTGTTCTGGAAATTTCGGGACTTGCCTCCAAGTGGTTTCCATTCGGATTTATTCGCCATTTGGCTTGTCCTTTAAAATACAAAATCTTGGAAATGTTCCCATGATAATGTGTCGTGGGGAAATTGTTTTTCCTTTGCCTGTACAAATTTTAACGTGTTGTCCATCAATTTCTGAAAGATAATGTTTGCAGTCCTCGCAGGATTCAACATCTTGTATTTTTATTGGTTTCATATTCTTCCTCGCTCGAATTTTCCAGTTTCACACCTTTTGATTGCAATAACGTTTTGTACCTATACATTTCCGTGGACGGGAAACAAAAAGCGAGAAGTCCATCTACAAAAATTTTGTAGTAAACCTCTCGCCTTTTATTTCTTCGTTCTCTTCTGGTTGTCTTGTGTGCCTGTGGGTAATAATCTTGTTCGTTCATAATGCTAAATCCTGTAAAAATGTTTCACGTGAAACAATTTAGCCCGGTTCTGCAAATAAATACAGAACCGGGCTTTTGGTTAAATTATTCCTCAATCCGATAAACAAACCACTCGTTGGTCCGGCCCTTCTTCTGCCCCTTCACCATTTCAAAGCATTCGCCAACATAATCACCTCTGAAATTTTCCAAGCCCTTCACCAACATAAACGGGCATACCATTTCTCCGGAAAGGCCAGTATCAATGTCAATCACCCTAGCAACGGTAATGGTTTTCGGGGTGTCTCCGTCCATAAGCACAATACCAGTTTTCGGGTCAAGCTGTGGCTTGGTTTCCAATTTTTGCAAAATTTTGATGAATACGCTCTGGCCCTCAAGTACGTTTTTGATGGAAAAAGTGGGAACCACCAACTCCTCCAAACGTCTGCGGGTGTGTGATACCAAAACTTCTGACTCGGGCGCTTGATCGGGTGCTTCATTCTTGTTCTTTGCCATGTTCGTGACTCCTTGTTTGATGTTACTGCATTTTGCGCGTTATGCGCGGGTTAAAACCAGGACTTTACTGTTACAACATCTTCTCCCTCTTCATGATCTGCAATACTTTCAGCACTGTGCATGTTTGCAAAAAATATTGCTCTTCCTTTTTCGTCAGTAAATTGTTTATGGTATGCCTTTGCTGTCCAGGTAATTTTTGATAAATAGGACGAGCCTTTCTTTATGATGTAAGTGTTATGGTCTGACATGATTGATCCTTTTGGTTAATCATCTTCATAAATATCATCATCTTCGTAATCTTCATAAGTATAATCTTCGACAATCTCTCCCTCTTCGCTATCTACCAATTGCTCGGCATCATTAGTGGTCATAAATTTTATGGCTTCTGATTCAGCATCAATAAAAATTTTATGATATACATTTCTTTTCCATTCAATTTTTGCAAGAAACAAGAAACCCTTCTTAATTATGTATGCTCTTTTCATGGTCTTCTGTCCTCCACTATTATACCAAGAGCACGCATGGAATGCAATATCAATTCTGCTTGGGTGTATGTGTAGTTTTTGGTTCTGAGCGCTTGATGTTGATGTTTGTAAATTAAAAAATAAAAATTTTTGTAGTTGCTGATTTTTTTCATTGAATCGCTGTCAAGATGTAATTCGATATTTGTCATGATGTGCTCCTTTTTAAAACTTTGTATTGGTCAAAATTGCGCCATCTAGTTTTATTCCGCGCAAATCGGCGTTGCTCAAGTCGACGTCGCTTAAATCGGCGTTGCGCAAATTGGCGTTGCGCAAGTCGGCGTCGCTCAAATTTGCGTCGCGCAAATGTGCGTTGATCAAATGTGCGTTATGTAAATTTGCGTTGCACAAGTCGGCGTTGCGCAAATGGGCGTTGCTCAAATTGGCGTTGCTCAAGTCGGCGTTGCGCAAGTCGACGTTGCTCAAATTTGCGTTGATCAAATAGGCGTTGATCAAATTGGTGTTGCGCAAATAGGCGTTGCTCAAATGTGCGTTATGTAAATTTATATTGTTCAAGTCGGCGTTGCACAAGTCGGCGTTGCACAAGTTGGCGTTGCTCAAGTCGGCGTTGCGCAAATTTGCGTTGCGTAAATTGGCGTTGCTCAAGTCGGCGTTGCGCAAATTTGCGTTGCTCAAGTCGGCGTTGCGCAAGTTGGCGTTGCGCAAATTTGCGTTGCTTCCTAAATCACCATTTGTTTCCATAAATAGTAAATGTTCTACTAATACATCATAAAGTAATTTTTTCATAGTGTGGTCCTTTTAGTAAAAATTTTCAATATTTAACATTACAACACATTCCGCCGGTTGGTAATATGTGTTTTTCCAGCCAAAATTTGATAAATATTTTTTAGGTACATATTCTCCTGTGGTATTTTTTCTGTATCCAAAACGCTGTGTTCTCAAAACCTTTGTGTCGTCACCTATTATAATTTCTGTTGCTCTTAACATGTGTACTGTTCTTGCTATCTGATTTGGGGTTTTCATTTTTGAGCTCCTTAGTTGAATTTGTTTCTTTGTTAAATATATACTAGTTTGTTTTTCGTGCTGTGTCAATATTTATTTTTAATTTATTTTAAAATATTTTATGTTGCAAAAAGCATGCCAGACTGAAAAAATAATTCTGCACCTGTTGCACATCTTGTTCATCCTGTAAATTTTGTCTGTTGTGTCAATTTTGTCAAAAATGTGACGTATGTCAAAAATGTAATTCTTGCAAATGGCCCCGTATACTC
>NZ_JBTSRB010000059.1:0-15775 GCF_054637675.1 Metallibacterium sp. | reverse complement strand
TTCAAGACGGTGCCGCCGTGGGGCGAGCCACTGCTCAACACGCTGCTGCTGCTGTCATCGAGCGTGACCATCACCATCGCCCACCATGCGCTGCGCGACGGACATCGCCGCCGCATGCTGGTGTTTCTGGCGGCCACGCCGATTCTGGGCGCCCTGTTCCTGTGGTTCCAGGCGCACGAGTACATCGATGCGTACACGCATCTGAATCTGACCCTGCACAGCGGCATCTATGGCGCCACGTTCTTCCTGCTGACCGGCTTCCACGGCCTGCATGTGACCTTGGGCACGATCATGCTGCTGGTGATCTTGTATCGCACCTGGCGCGGACATTTCAGCAAGGAACACCACTTCGCCTTCGAGGCGGTGGCGTGGTACTGGCACTTCGTGGATATCGTCTGGCTGGCCCTGTTTCTGTTCGTCTACATCATGTAGACCAGCGTGCGCAGCGGGGACTCCGGTACGCTCGAACGATCCGGCGTCGCTGCTCAGCCACCCAGACCGTGCGGCTTGAGCAGGCCGGTCAGGATGCCGATGATCACCAGCACGAATACGCCCAGCGAAAATCCGATGCGGCGCGTCAGCGCCCAGGCGGTACGTTTGCCATTGCTACCCTCGCGATCGGTCATCATGAAAAACAGCGCCTGGCCGAGGCTGAAGATCGCCGCCAGCAACATGAGAATCAGCACGGTTTTGAACAGGGTATGCATGAGCGCGCGCCTCGCCAGTAACGATCCGAGTATAAACCGCGCCGCATCGAGGCATGGTCGGTGCTGAGGCTGCGCCGCCCGTCGTGGTTCGCGGTGCTGCTGACACTGGCGGGAATCGCGATCTTCGTGCGCCTGGGCATCTGGCAACTGGACCGCGCGGCCTACAAGGAGCATTTGCTGGCGCGCTTTGCCCACGCCAGCGATGCGCCGCTGATTCCGTTTGCCGCGGTCAGCAACACGGCGCCACACCATCGCTACGCGCACGTCGCGGTACGTGGCCACTATCTGCAGGACCGCGTCTATATGTGGGACGACCAGACTATCGGCGAGCAGGTCGGCGTCGATGTCTACGTGCCGTTCGTGGTGCAGGGGCGCGAACGCATGGTGATCGTCAATCTCGGCTTCCTGCCGCACACCGGCAGCGAGCGCAACAAGCCGGTCATGCCGCCGCTGCCCACTGGCGAGGTCACGCTGCACGGGCTTTACGCATCAATGCCGCCGCCTGGGCTGAAGCTGGGCGGCGACCAGATCGCACGGCAAACGCAGTGGCCCAAGCTGAGCACCTACCTCGAACTGAGCCAGATTAGTCGCGACCTCGATCAGCGCCTGTTCCCGGGCATCTTGCTGCTCGACCCGAATCCGAAATCGGCCTATCTGCGCGAGTGGACGCCCACCTTCATCCCGCCTGCGCGGCACCAGGCCTATGCTTTCCAGTGGTTCTCGTTTGCCGCCGCGGCGCTGGTGATTTTCATCGTCCTGCATCGGCGCGCCGAGCCGCCCAAAAATGATCGCCAGGAATGATTGCAACGCATGAACGTTCCGATTGACGTCCGTCGCGGCCGCCGCCAACTGCTGCTGATCGCCGCCGTGTTTTTCGCGCCGATGCTGTTGGCGGCAATCCTAGCGCTGTCCGGATGGGTGCCCAGCGCGCGCAGCCACGGGCAGCCGATCGTGCCTCAGGAAAGCTTCGCCGGCCTCAAGGTGAGCCTGGCTGGTGGCAAGAACTGGCCGTGGAAGGCGGCGACGCCGCAGTACACCCTGATGGCGCTGGTTGGGCCGGATTGCGCCGCCGCCTGCCTGTACAAGCTCTACATGCTGCACAACGCGCAAGTGGGATTGAACAAGAGCAGCAAGAACCTGCGTTTGCTCTATGTCGGCGCAGCGCCGGTAGTGGCCGACACGCATGGTGCGTTGCAATCCTGGATGCTGGGACAAACCCGCGCCGCGGCATTGCTGCGCTTTGTTCCAAAACCGGCCGATCAAGTCGCGGTGATTCTGGTGGCGGCGGATGGCACCGCGATCGTGTATTACCCGCCGGCGGTCTCCGTGGCTGGCATCAACAAGGATCTGCGGAGGCTGTTCAAGTGATCGTCAAACCCGCATGGGTGCGGCCACTGGCATGGATCGCCACCGCGTTGGCGCTGGGCGTGATCGTGTTCGGTGCCTTCGTGCGCTTGTCCAATGCCGGATTGTCCTGCCCGGACTGGCCGACCTGCTACGGGCGTATCACGTGGCCGGTGCATCATGCCGCGATCGCTGCCGCGGATGCAGCCTTTCCGCAGCGGTCGGTAGCGGTGCATCTGGCCTGGCGTGAACAGGTGCACCGCTTTATCGCGGGCACGCTGGGCGTGCTGGTGCTGCTACTGGCGTTGGGCGCGGTGTGGCGCCAGCGCGGGCCGCGCTATGCGGTGATCGTGGCCGCGCTGGCCGCGACGGCGGGCGTCTGGCTATACATGGGTGGCGAGCATGTGTATTCCAGCGCGCTGGCCGGCATCGCCATCGCGCTGCCACTGCTGGCCGCATGGTGGCTGTGCCGCGCGGCGCCGTGGAAGGTGCTGAGCGTGACGCTGGGCTTGATCATCTTCCAGGCCATGCTGGGCATGTGGACGGTGACCCTGCTGCTGAAGCCGGCCATCGTGACGAGTCATTTGCTGGGTGGACTGGCCACGTTCGCGCTGCTGGCTTACGCGGCGCTGCGCCTGAGCGGAGTGGGTACGCGCGCGGCGCGCGCGCGGCGTCTGCTGCCTTGGGTGGTGTTGGGCCTGGTGCTGCTGGTGATGCAGATCGCGCTGGGCGGCTGGACCAGCACCAACTACGCTGCGCTGGCCTGCGGCACGGACTTTCCACTGTGCGCGGGCAGTTGGTGGCCGGCGCTGAATTTCCATCAGGGCTTCATTCTGTGGCGCGACATCGGCGCCAACTACGAGGGTGGCGTGCTGGATGAATCGGCGCGCGCGGCGATCCAGATGACGCATCGCATCGGCGCGCTGATCGTGTTCGTTTACGGGCTGCTGCTGGCATGGCGCGCGGCGCGCGCGGGCCTCAGGCCGCAGGGCATCGTGCTAGCGTTGTTGCTGTGCGCGCAGGTGCTGTTGGGCATCGGCAACGTGATGCTGGGGCTGCCGCTGGATGTGGCCACGGCGCACAATGCCGGCGCCGCGCTGCTGCTGTTCACCATGGTCTGGCTGCTGGCTGCCACACAGCGCCCGCCCGCGCAACGGGAGTTCTGAGTGGCGCTGTGGCGTGAATATCTCGAGCTGACCAAGCCGCGCGTGGTCGCGCTGCTGGTGTTCACCGCGCTGATCGGCGCGCTGCTGGCGGTGCCAGGCCTGCCGCCGTGGCGCGCGCTGCTGCTCGGGCTGGCCGGCATCTGGCTGGCGGCGGCCTCGGCGGCGGCGCTGAATCACCTCATCGACCAGCGCATCGACCGCGTGATGGCGCGCACCGCGCACCGCCCTCTGGCGACGGGCGCGCTGCGTCCGCGGCAGGTGCTACTGTTCGCGCTGGCGCTGGGCGCGGCGTCGATGCTGATCCTCGCGCTGTGGGTGAATGTGCTCAGCGCGTGGCTGACGTTGGCCTCGTTGATCGGTTACGCGGGGGTCTACACCGCGTTTCTCAAGCGCGCCACGCCGCAGAACATCGTCATCGGTGGCATCGCCGGTGCGGCGCCGCCGGCGCTGGGCTGGGTGGCGGTCACCGGCACGCTGGCGCCGCACGCGCTGCTGCTGGTGCTGATCGTGTTCTTGTGGACGCCGCCGCATTTCTGGGCGTTGGCGATCTTCCGCCGCGCTGATTACGCGCGCGCCGGCATCCCGATGCTGCCGGTGACCCACGGCGTGGTGGTCACGCGCTGGCATCTGCTGGCTTACACCGTGTTGCTGGCACTGGCGACCCTGCTGCCGTATCTGACCGGCATGAGCGGCCTGTTTTATCTCGGCGGCGCGCTGATTCTGGATGCCGGGTTCTTGTACTACGCCGTGCGCATGCTGCATCCGCCGGATGAGCTATTCGCGATGCGCACCTTCAGCTACTCGATCATCTACCTGGCCGCCCTGTTCGGTTTTCTGCTGGCCGATCACTGGTTGCTGCCGATGCATGCCGCCGCGCCACAACTGATCCAGTACGTGCCGTTGGGCTAAGCGCTGGCGATGCACGCGCTGCCTGGATTTTTCGTGCCATGGGAACCCTCGCCCACGGCGTGGCTGCTGACCTTGCTGGGTATCGCGCTGTATCTGCGCGGGCAGCGCCTGCGCCCGGTCTCGCGCTGGCGCCAGGCGACGTGGTGGATCGGTCTGGCGCTGAGTTACGTGGCCATGCAGTCGCGTTGGGATTATTTCTCCGAGCATGCGTTTTTCCTGCAGCGTCTGCAGCATCTGGTACTGCACCATCTCGGCCCGTTCCTGATCGCGCTGGCCTATCCCGGCCCGCAACTGCGCGCGGGCATTCCGCTGCGCCTGCGTACACGCCTGCTGCGTCCGGCGCGGCGGCTGCCGCCAGTACGCTGGGCCTTGAACGTGCTGCTCGATCCGTGGGTTGCGGCGCTGCTGTTCGTCGGGCTGATCGCGCTGTGGCTGTATCCGCCGGTGGAGTTCGTCGCCATGCTCGACGACCGCATTTACCGGCTGATGAACTGGAGCATGTTGCTCGATGGCCTGCTGTTCTGGTGGCTGGTGCTGGACCCGCGCGCCAGGCCGCCGGCGCGGCTGTCGCCTGGCATGCGCGTGGTGCTGCCGCTGCTGGTGGCGCTGCCGCAGATCATGATGGGCGCCTTCATCACCTTCACCACCGAGAACCTGTATCCGGCCTTCGAGGTGTGCGGGCGCGTGTTTCCGTGGCTGACCTTCCAGACCGATCAATATCTCGGTGGCCTGATCATCTGGATTCCGGCGGCGATGATGAGCGTCATCGCCTCACTGCTGGCGATGCGGCGCTGGCTGGCGCTGGATGCACGCCGGCACGTCAATGCGCGTCGGCGGGCAGCACCGTGAATTGCACGGGGTAGGGCGCATAGCCCTTGAACTGCAAATCGATGCGCACGTTGCCGCCCGGCTTCACCGTATCCGCGGCGTGCATCAGCATCAGGTGATAGTCGCCGGGCACGAAAGCGAACGTGGCGCCCGGCGCGATCGTCACCGCGTCCACGTGCACCATGCGCTCCATGCCGCCGCGGTGGGTGCTTTCGTGCAGCATCACCATGCCGAAGCTGGCGCTGCGCGCGCCGACCAGCTCGAGCATGTGCGTGCCGTGGTTGGTGATGCGCAGATAGCCGCCCATCGGCAGCCCGGCCGGCAGCCAGCGCACCCAGGCGTTGGTGACCGCGACCGGTGCAGTCGGCCATGCGCTGGCTGCGCGCGCCGGCTGCATGCCGGGCATGGCGTGCATGGACAAGGACGGCGGCGCCGCGCTGGCGAGCAGCGGCGCCAGCAGCAGGCAGATGCCGAGCAGGGAAGAGTGCGGGTTCATGCCTTGGGCTCCGTCAGCAGCAAATGCAGATCGTGGGTCAGTTGCGCGACGGAATTGCTCTCGGTCGCCAGCAGGCGCACGCGACCCCGCGCGTCGAAAATGAAAATCGCGGCGCTGTGGTTGACCACGTAATTGCCGCTGGCATCCGGCTTGCCGTAGCTGTAGGCCACGCGGTAGCGCTTGGCCACGCGCGCGATCGCATCGGGCGTGCCGGTCAGGCCGATGATGTGCGGGCCGAAGGCGCTTGTGTAGGCGTGCAGCAGCGCCGGCGTGTCGCGCCTGGGATCGACGCTGACGAACAGCACGCGCACGTGCTGCGCCAGCGGGCCGAGGTTTTGCAGCACCACGGTCAGATGCGCCAGTGTGGTCGGGCATACATCCGGGCAGTGCGTGTAGCCGAAGTACAGCAGCGCCACCTTGCCGCGGTAGCTGGCGCCGGTCACCGGCTGGCCGAGGTCATTGGTCAGATGAAAGCGCAGATTGGGCAAATGCCCGCGCACATCGGTCAGCAGCCACGGACTGGGGGCATGCGAGCAGCCAGCCAGCAGCAGAGCAAGCGCGGCAAACAGAATCGGCAAACGGCGAGGCATGCGCTATTGGAACACGATCATCGGTGCCGATTCAGCACTGCGGCGGCGCGTCGCAAGTGCTATACCGCGTTCCCCTATCCATGTGGAGCCGCGCATGTGCCCGCTCGATGAATTGCACGTCAGAAGTCTGGACGGTGAAGACATCGCCCTCGCGCGTTACCTGGGCAAGACTCTGCTGATCGTCAACGTCGCTTCCAAGTGCGGGTTCACCCCGCAATACCGCGGACTGGAGGCGCTGTATCGGCAATACCGCGCACGCGGGCTGGAAATCCTCGGCTTCCCCTGCGACCAGTTCGGCCACCAGGAACCGGGCGATGCCGCGGAAATCCGTCAGTTCTGCACGCTCAATTACGAGGTGAGTTTCCCGCTGTTCGCCAAGATCGAGGTCAACGGCGCCGGCACGCATCCGCTGTATCAGTGGCTGAAACGCGAGGCCCCCGGGGTGCTTGGCTCGCAGGCGATCAAGTGGAATTTCACCAAGTTTCTGATCGATGCCGAGGGCAAGGCGCGCAAGCGCTACGCGCCGACCGATACGCCCGAGGCCATCGGCCGCGAGCTGGATACGCTGTTGCCCGCCGCGGCATGAGCCAGGTGATATCGCCCGCTACCGCGGCGCTGCCGCTGGCGCCACCGCTGCGCGCGTTGCTCGCGCAGCGTTACGCCGATCTGGTCGCGCATCTGCGTGTTTCCGGCGTGCCGTATTACGACGATGCCGGCGTCGCCGAGCGCGTACAGCGCCTGCTGCTGGTCAGCGATTTCGCCTATGGCGTACTGCGTGCGCAGCCGCATCTGCTGGCGCCGGCGGGCCTGTACTGGCTGGGCAGCGGCGGCGATCCAGGCGCGCGTCTGCTGGCCGGACCGGGGCTGCCCGAGGAGCGCGGCACGGCCTTGGCGCAGTTGCGCCAGCAACGCGCGCGCGAAGCGCTGCGGCTGATCTTCCGCGATGTCAACGCGCTGGACTCTCTCGAAGACACGCTTGCCGACACCAGCAGCCTGTACGCGGCGCTGCTGGAGCTGGCGTTGCGCCACGCCGAGCGCAGCCTGCGCGCGCGCCACGGTGTGCTGCGCGACGCGCGCGGTCAAGCGCAACGCATGGTGGTGCTGGCGCTGGGCAAACTCGGTGGCAGCGAACTGAATTTTTCATCCGATGTCGATTTGATTTTGGCCTATCCCGAGGAGGGATCCAGCGATGGCGCGCGCGCGCTGGAGGCCAGCGAGTACTGCGCGCGGCTGACGCGCGAATTCGTCGGCCTGCTCAGCGAGGTCACCGCCGATGGTCAGGTCGCGCGCGTGGATCTGCGTCTGCGTCCCTACGGCAGCGCCGGACGCCCGGCGTGGTCGTTCGCGGCGATGGAGGCCTATTACCAGAGCGAAGGCCGCGACTGGGAGCGCTATGCCTGGATCAAGGCGCGCCCGGTGGCTGGTGATCTCGTCGCCGGGCGTCAATTGCTGGCGCAATTGCGGCCGTTCGTCTATCGCCGCTATCTGGATTACACCGCGTTCGCCGGTTTGCGCGCGATGAAGACGCTGATCGACGCCGAAGTGGCGCGCAAGGATCTGGCCGAGAATCTCAAGCTCGGCCCGGGCGGCATCCGCGAAATCGAGTTCAGCGTGCAGCTCGAACAGTTGATCCGCGGCGGACGTGAGCCCGGCCTGCGCGAGCCCGGCCTGCTGCGCGCACTGGCCGCGGCCGAACGGCGCGGTTTCATCGCCGGCGAACGCGCGCGTCTGCTGCGCCGCGCCTGGACGCTACTGCGCCACGTCGAGAATCGCGTGCAGATGTACGTCGATGCGCAAACCCACGCGCTGCCCGCCGAGCCGTTGGCGCGGCTGCGCATCGCGCAAGGTCTGGACTACGCCGATGCCGCTGCGCTCGATGCGGCGCTGGCCGCGCAGCGCGCCGTGGTCAGTGCTGCCTTCGCGCCGATCCTCGGTGGCGCCGCGCCGGCCAGCGTGCCCGGGCAGGATGCACTGCTGACGCTGTGGCGCGACATGCAAAGCGGCAGCGCCACCCCCGCCGAGCTGAGCGCCTGCGCGCTGGACGCCGAGTCCGGCGCCGCGCTGCAGGCGCTGGCCGGCAGCCACGCCGTGCGCGGCATGAGCGAGTCCGCGCGCGCCGGCCTGGAACGCTTGTTGCCGCGCGTGCTGCATGCCGCGCGCCACAGCGCCGCGCCGCAACTCGCGCTGCCGCGTCTGCTGCGGCTGCTGCACAACACCGCGCGGCGTCCGGCGTATCTGGCCCTGCTGGAAGAAGCGCCCGCCGCGCTGCAGCGCCTCGCCAGTCTGTGCGCCGAGCGCGCGTTTCTGGCCGGGCGTGTACTCGCGCAGCCGCTGCTGCTGGACGACGTGCTCGACCCGCGCATCGAACATCTGCCGTTGAAGGCCGCCGACATCGCCTCGGAGATCGCGCATCTGCTCGATGCGCTGGACGAGCGCGGCCCCGAGCAGGAGCTGGAACGCATCAACGAGGCACGCGCCAGTCTGGCGTTTCGCCTCGGCCTGGCCTTCGCCGACGCACGCGCCGACGCACTGGCCACGGCGCGGCGTCTGGCGGCGTTGGCCGAGGCGGTGCTCAACGCCGTGCTGCGCCTGGCCGAAGGCGAGCTGGTTGCGCGCCACGGCCGCCTGCCGGGTCCGGGCCTGGGCTTTTGCGTGATCGGTTATGGCAGCCTCGGTGGACATGAGCTGGGCTTCGCCAGCGATCTCGATGTGGCCTTCGTGTATGACTCCGCGCGCGCCGCGGCGAGCAGCGATGGTGCGCGCCCGCTGGAAGGCGCGCAGTGGTATCAGCGTCTGGCGCAGCGCGTGGTGCACTGGCTGGGCACGGTCACCCGCGCCGGGCAGCTCTACGCCATCGATACGCGGCTGCGCCCGGACGGCAGCAAGAGTCTGCTGGTGCAAAGCATGGATGCCTATGCCGGCTATCAACAGCAACGCGCCTGGACCTGGGAGCATCAGGCGCTGGTGCGCGCGCGCGTGGTCTGCGGTGATGCGCGGATGGGCGCTTCCTTCGCGCAGTTGCGGCAGCGCGTGCTGGCGCAGCCACGCGTGCTCGCGCGGGTCGCAGCCGAGGTCAGCGCCATGCGCGAACGCTGGCGCGCCGAGCGCGATCGCTCCGATGCCGATCGTTTCGATCTGAAGCAGGGCGCCGGTGGCTTGCTGGATCTCGAATTTCTGCTGCAAGGCCTGGCGCTTGTGCACGCGGCACGCGTGCCGCTGTTGACCGAGAGCACATCCACCGCAGCGCTGATCGGTGCGCTGGAAAGTGCACGCGCGCTGGCGCCTGCGCCCGCCGCAACGCTGCGCGCCGCGCACGGCGTGCTGCTGCAGCGTGCGCTGACCTGCACCCTGGACGACCGCCCGCGCCTGGTCGCGCGCGAACCGGCGCTGATGCAGCACGCAGCCGGGGTGCTGCGCGTGGCCGCGGAATGCGGGTTTTCTTTTGCGCCGATGGAGCCGGTAGCCGGGGGCCGATAGCCGAGTTCCTTTGCATCGTCATGCCCGCGAAAGCGGGCATCCAGCCAGCGCTCGACAAGGCACTGGATCCGCGGTCCGCGCTGCGCACGCCGGGGATGACGAGGGGCGACACCGCGCGACGCTACCACCGGCTTCCGGCTTCCACTTCCGGCTCAGCGTGTGCGCTGCAGTATTGCCTGCACGCGCGCGGCGATCGCCGCGGTTTCGCGCAGCGGAGCCGGCGCGCGATAGACGGCGTCGGCGTCGATCAGCCAGCCACCCTCGCGCAGCGCGGCATGAAAACGCGCCAGACGCGCCGGCAGCGGTGCGCCGACGACGCTATGCACCGGCACGCCGCAGGCGGCGGCTTCGCTGAGCATGTTCACCGAGTCCGGACTGACCAGCAGACGATCGCTCCAGGCCAGCACGCCGGGGTAGGGATTGGCGCCGTCCCGCGCACCGCGCCACACGCGCTGGGGCCACGCGCCGGCCGCCGCCGCGCAGGCATCGACCAGATCCGCGGGCGTGCGCCGCGAAGCCACGATCAGCGCGCTGCCACCGTGGCGCAGCAGCGCGCGCAGTTGCGCCACCAGTGCCGCTTGCCAAGCAGGGTCGAGTGCCACGCCGCGCCGCGGCCCGCCCAGCAGCACGCCGATGCGCGGCGCCGGCAGTCGCGCGAAGGCGTGCCAGGCGTCGCGCGCATCGTTCAGCCAGGCGGCGTCGATCGCATGCAGCGAGCCCAGCGGATTGAGCACGTTGGCGCCGCGCACATCGTCGTGGCGCGGCGCGATGACCACATCCCAGTGCCGTGGATCGGTGCGCGGGTCGAGGATTTGCACGCTGCGGCAGCGTCCGTTGCCGAGGTGGCGCAGCAGGCGCGTGGCCAACGCCGCCTGACGGCCGCAGCCGATCGCCAGATCGGGCCAGGGCGGCGCCAGTTGCGCGCGCGCCGCGGCATCCCAGGCCAGGCGTCCGCCCAGACTCAGGCGCGGCGCCAGCCATGACCATGGCGCGCGCACGTGCAATTCCAGCTCGCGCACCTCGCCGCCCAGCGCCGCGGCCAGCGCCAGCGCCTGGCGCCGGTTGCCGGCGGCGCCGTCGGTGATCGCCCAGATCGAGTGCATCGCTGCTCCACGCGGGACGCCGCCGAGGCGGCATTGTCTATGGGTTGCTGACAGTGCATTGCCGACTGCGCGCCGTGGCCGGCGCGCGTCGCGCCTACACTGTGCCGCGTCGCGCCCTGTTGCGCATCCATTATTGGAGCTTCGATGCAGCCCGAATTGTCCGCCGCCGCGCTCGACCAGATTTTTCGCGAAGCGCGCACCTACAACGCCTTCCTGCCGCGCGAAGTCAGCGATGCGCAACTGCGCGCGATGTACGACCTGGCGAAGATGGCCCCGACCAGCGCCAACGCCTCGCCCGCGCGCATCGTGTTCGTCAAATCGCAGGCAGCCAAGGCCAGGCTGGCGCCAACGCTGTCCGAGGGCAATCGCGCCAAGACGCTCGCGGCGCCAGTAACCGCGATTGTCGCCACCGACCATGCTTTCTACGAGCACCTGCCCAAGTTGTTTCCGCACGCCGATGCGCGTAGCTGGTTCGCCGGCAATCAGGCGCTGAGCGAGATCACCGCGTTTCGCAACGGCACCCTGCAGGGCGCGTATCTGATCATCGCCGCGCGCGCGCTGGGCCTGGATTGCGGGCCGATGTCCGGTTTCGACAACGCGCGGATCGATGAGGTCTTTTTCGCCAACACCACGTTCAAGTCCAATTTCCTGATCAACATCGGTTACGGCGATGCCAGCCGCGATTTGTTTCCGCGCAGCCCGCGCTTCGATTTCGACGAGGTTTGCAGCATCGTCTGATGCGGCTTCGTCGGTTTTCTGCACCCACTGTGGAGGATGTTCCCATGCGTTTGTCTCATGCGATGCTCGCGGCCGGTCTGGCGTTGCTGGCGGCGCCGGTTTTCGCCGCGCCGGTGACTTACACCTTCAATCTTGATCACACCCAAGTGCGTTTCTGCTGGGATCATTTCGGTTTCTCCATGCCCTGCGCCAACATGAATACGGTCGAGGGCACCTTGGTGTACGACGCGCAGGATCCAGCGCTGTCCTCGGTGCGGGTAACCATGCCGATGTCGGGGCTGGATACGCACGTGCCGGCGCTGAACATGCATCTGAAGGAAGCCGATTTCTTCAATGCCGCCCAATTCCCTGATATCACCTACAAGAGCACCAAGGTCATTCCCGGCACCAAGCCCGGTGATCTGACCATCGAGGGTCTGCTGACCGCGCATGGCGTGACCCAGCCGGTGACGTTGCATGCGCGCCTCAACAAGATCGGCGAGCAGCCAATGCTGCATGTGCCGGCGATCGGCTTCAATGCCACCGCCAGCATCGAGCGCAGCGCCTTTGGCGTGGGCGCTTACGTGCCGATGGTCTCGGATGCGGTGCAGATCAGCATCACCGTGGAAGCCGATGCCAGGAAGCCGGCCGGCATGAAGCCGGGCATGAAGCACTGAGTTCGCGCAATGCGCGCGGCCGATCCGGTCGCGCGCGCGTGCATCATGTTGATCCAGCGACCCGCCGCCGCGCGCGGCCAGACGCAAACCGCCTGGCTGGACAGTCGGCACACGTTTTCCTTCGGCCACTACCACGACCCGGCGTGGATGGGTTTTGGCGCGCTGCGCGTGCTCAACGAGGACCGCGTGGCAGTCGATGCGGGCTTTGCCGAGCACGGCCACGCCAACATGGAAATCCTCACTTGGGTGCTGGAGGGCGCATTGACGCATCGTGACTCCACCGGCGCTGAGGGCGTGATCCGCCCCGGCGAGTTGCAGCGCATGAGCGCCGGACACGGCATCCGCCACAGCGAAATGAATGCCACGGCGCAGGCGCCAGTGCATTTTTTGCAAGTGTGGATCCAGCCGGATCGCTCCAATCGCGCGCCGTCGTATGCGCAGCGCGGCTACACGCCGCTGCAGCTCGGCGCCGGTTGGACGCTGCTGGCGGCGCCGATCGCGGCGGCGGCCGATACCTTGCCGCTGCACGCCGAGGCGCGCGTGTGGGCGTGGCGTCCGCGCGCCGGCGCGCAAGCCACGTTGGCGCTGTCGCCGCCGCGAGCCTGGCTGCAGGTGGCGCGTGGCGCGGTGCGGGTCAACGACGGTATCGCGCTGGGCGCGGGCGATGGCCTCGGGCTGCGCGACGAGGCGGCGCTGCAGCTCAGCGCCGAGCGCGACAGCGAGCTGCTGCTGTTCGAGTTGCTGTAGCCGCCCAAGCCCGGGCGTTCATTTCCCGGGCGTGTGCTTGAGCTTGTCCAGCGCGGTCAGATCGACCGCGTTCACGGCCTGCTTCAGCGCGTCCATGTCGGGGCCCTCGCCCGTGGCCTCGACCAGAAAGCGATTGCCGACGATCAGCGTGTATTCGCCGCGGCGATCGGCGTCGGTCCACTGCTCCTGCACGGTGCGCCCGTTCTGCTGGAACACCTTGTGGTAACCGCTGGCCGATTCCTGATCCTGCTGCACCATGCCAACCAGGGCCAGCATGCCGCGGTTGGCGGCCATGTCGGTGATGCCGAGCTTGATGCGTTGCGCGCCGCTGCCATAGTAGGCCTTGGCCGAACTGACCAACAGCGTGCCGATGCCGCCGCGCGTGCTGTCCACCGTGCCGCGCGCCAGGCCGGGCAGACTGGCCGGCAGCAGCGCGGCGATCTGGTCCGGCGCCAGCGGTTTCAGCGGCGCCGCATCGGGCGCCGCCGCGGCGCCGCTGAGCGGCTTGCCCTGCATCGCTGCGTCGGTGGCCTGCATTTGCCTGGCGGCTTGTGCGAGGGCGCCCAGGTCCACGGACTTGCCATTGGACTGGAACGAAAAACTTTCGCTGCCACGCGTCAACGCGCCCACGCCGCTCAACATCATGCTGCTCCAACCGATGACCAGGCCCAGCACGATGGCGATGGCGATGATCACCGCGGTGTAGGCCACGGCGCGTTCATGGGGCACATCGAGCGTGCTCTGCAAGCCCAGCCACAGCAGCCGCACGCTGAGCACGGTTGCCGCCAGCGTCAGCACCGCGGTCAACGCGCCCAGCAGCGGAATCAGGTGCAGCACGCCCACGATCCATACCGGTGTCCACGCATAGGCGATGGCCTTCAGCGCCTGCACGCGGTCGTTGCGCGCGCCGAAACTGGGCGCCAGCGCGGCGGTGATCAGCGCCATCACGAACACCAGCAGCAGGGTCAACAGATAGTTGCTGAGCATCTGCCCGAACAGCGCGCCGAAGCCGAAACGCACGGTGCCGATGAACGGTGCCGACATGCCGAACACGCCCAGGCCGATGAAAGTCGCCAACGGCGTGATCGCCGCCAGCCACAGTACCCAGCCGGTGTACACACTGCCGATGCTGGACGGCTCGGCGGCGATCTCGGGCCAGGTGGCGCGCGGGTTGAGCAAGATGGCGTGCAGGCGCGCGATGAAACGGGCGAAGTCCATGGCGACATCACGTGATGGGGGTGCACAGCATGCCAGAGCCGCGGGGTGGCGTCGCTTGCAGCGCTGCGAAGATGCGCAGACGTTACACTTGATGTCCCGCGCACCTGCTTTGCCGGCGTGAGGTGCGGTGCGGGCGGATGCTTGCACCACCCAGCCATTCGCAGCGCCTGATCCGCCCATCCCCGGAGGTTGTCATGACCCGTACCGATCCCGCCGCCGCGGCCCTCAAGCCGGCCAACACCGAGCACCGCTACGAGATCACCCGCGCCGATCTGCCGCTGTCCTGCCCGATGCCCGACATGACGCTGTGGAACTCGCATCCACGCGTGTATCTGGCCATCGAGGACGAAGGCGGCGAGTCGGTGTGCCCCTATTGCGGCGCGCACTACGTACTCAAGCTCGAGGCCTGAGCGCCACCGGCGCACGTTTTGCGCCGGTTGCATCAATAATTTCAATTTTGCATCAATCCTGCCGCCATCCCGGCAGGCCATCGTTCCTGACGCAGAGCCGTGATCCGACCCGAGCCTTCCCCCGCAGAGCGCCGCTTGACGGTGGTGCAGTTGATTCCGGCGCTGAACAGCGGCGGCGCGGAACGCAGCACGCTCGAAATCGCGCGCGCGCTGGTCGCGGCAGGACATCGCGCGGTGGTCATTTCCGCCGGCGGCCGCCTGGTGCAGCGCCTCGAAGCTGAGGGCGGCGAGCACATCAGCCTGCCGCTGGGACGCAAGTCGCTGGTCACGCTGGGGCAGATCGTGCCGCTGCGGCGCGCGCTGGCCGCGCTCAAGCCGGATGTCGTGCATGCGCGCTCGCGGTTGCCAGCGTGGCTGGCGCGCATCGCCCTGCGCGGGCTCGACCCGCCCCCGCACTTCGTGACCACCGTGCACGGGTTGAACTCGCCCAGTGCCTACAGCGCCGTGCTCACCCGCGGCGAGCGCGTGATCATGGTCTCGCAAACGGTGCGTGATCACGTGCAGCAGCACTATCCCGATCTGCCGCAGGAGCGCGTGCGTTTGATTCCGCGTGGCGTTGATGCCGATGAATTTCCCTACGGCTACCGCCCCGATCCAGCCTGGCGCGCGGCGTTCTTCGCCGAGTTTCCGCATCTGGCGGGCGCGCCGCTGCTGACCCTGCCCGGACGCGGCACGCGCCTGAAGGGCCACGCCCACGCGCTGCGCCTGCTGGCCGCGCTGAAGACCCGTGGCGTCGCCGCGCGCCTGCTGCTGCTGGGCGCCGACGAGCCCGCGCGCGCCGCCTATGTGCGCGAGTTGCGGCAGTTGGCGCAGGCGCTGGGCGTGGCCGACGCCGTGGCGATCACCCCACCGCGCAGCGATGTGCGCGAGGTCTACGCCATCTCCGATCTGATCCTGCAGCTCTCGACCCAACCCGAGGCTTTCGGTCGCACCGTGCTTGAAGCCCTCGCCCTGTGTCGGCCGATATTGGGTTACGCCCACGGCGGCGTTGGCGAGCTGCTGGCCGAGCTGTATCCCGCCGGACGCGTACCGGCACTGGACGAAGCGCGCCTGGTCGAGCGTGCCGCAGAATTGCTGCGCCTGGCGCCGCCGATCGCCCCACTGACCCGTTACCGTCTCGCTGATACGCAGCAGGCCACGCTGGCGGTGTATGCCGAGGTGGTGGGCGGATAGCTTGCCGGAGCCGGTAGTGGGGAGTCGGGAGTCGGGAGTCGGGAGTCGGGAGTCGGGAGTCGGGAGTCGGGAGTCGGGAGTCGGGAGTCGGGAGTCGGGAGTCGGGAGTCGGGAGTCGGGAGTCGGGAGTCGGGAGTCGGGAGTCGGGAGTCG
>NZ_JBTSRB010000058.1:0-15776 GCF_054637675.1 Metallibacterium sp. | reverse complement strand
CGCAGGATGTTGCGGCCGATGCGGCCGTAGCCGTTGATGGCGACCTTGATGGGCATGACGAGCGTCCTCAGGCGGATTGCGGAAACGCAATCTTATCGGCAACGTGACCTTCGGGCGATGCGCCACGCCACGCCGCGATGCCACACTGGTGTGCATTGATCCGGAGACTTCGCATGCGCTCGATCCATCGCGGCATCCTGCTGTGCCTCGGCCTGCTGGCCACCACGCCGGCCTTCGCTTGGGGTCCGCTCGGGCATCGCATCGTGGCCGATCTGGCCGACGCGCAATTGGCGCCGGGCGCACGCGCGCAGGTCGATGCGCTGCTGGCCAGCGAGCACATGCAAAGCATGGCCGACATCGCCAACTGGGCCGACACGCTGCGCGACGATCCGGCGCAGGCCGCGCTGGGCAAGGCCACCTCGCCGCTGCACTACGTCAACATGCACGGCTCTTGCGATTACAAACCCGCGTTCGACTGCCCCGACGGCCAGTGCGTGGTCGCAGCGATCACGCACTACGCCGCGATCCTGGGCAACCGCAGCCTGCCGGAAGCCGAGCGTGCGCAGGCGTTGAATTTCGTCGTGCATTTCGTCGGCGACGTCAACCAGCCGCTGCACGCCGGCTACTTGCAGGACCGCGGCGCCAACGACTACCAGGTACGGTTCGAAGGCGAGGGCAGCAACCTGCATCGCGTATGGGATTCGGGCCTGCTGTCCACGCGCCATCTGGATGCGCGTGGCTACGCCGCGCTGCTGCAGAAACAGGGACCGGTGACGCTGCCGGCGCCGATCGCGCCGCTGGACAATCCGCCCGCGCAGTGGGCCGAGGAATCCTGCAAGGTGGTGATGAACGAGGGCGTGTATCCGCAAGGCCACGTCATCGGCCAGAGTTACATCGAGCGCGAGCGCCCGATCGCCGAGCGGCAACTGCGCATCGCCGGCAAGCGCCTGGCCGATATGCTCAATCGCGTGCTGGGCGATTCGCGCGCGGTTTCGACGCCGCGGTAATCAACGGCCCAGCAGCGCGAACACGCCCCAGGGGTTCTGCGTGAGCGCCACGCTGACGATGAAGCCGAAAGTCGCCAGCGCGGCCACGTAGGCCGCGGCGCGCACCTGCGGCGTGCGCCCGCGCTTGAGCGCGATCGCGCCCAACGCGATGTACACCAGCAACAGCGCGACCTTCACCGTCAGCCACGCGTCCAGCAGTGGGTACTGGTGCACGATCACGGTCAACAGGATCGCCGCCCCCAGCAGCACGGTGTCGTTGAGGTACGAGAAATAACGCACGACGGCGTGATTGGCGATGCGCCAATCGGCCATGCGCGCCAGCCCGCGCAGCGTGAACAGCGTGCCCGAGATGACCACCGCGCCCACGTGCGCGGCCAGGATTTGCGGAAACCAGTTCACCAATGCCATGTCGTATCTCGTCGCGTTGGCGCGATCGCGCACCGGATAAGTTCTTTCGCCCCACACAGCATTTTGCGGTTCAGCCCGGGCGGCCATCGCGCCGCGGTGTCAGATAAATCCACGCCGCACGCAGCGCCCACGGCAGAAACGCAGCCACCCAGGCGGCGGCGGTCAGGGTGTAGGCCAGCGCGCCGTAGCCCGCCAGCGAGTCGACCACGCGCGCGATCGCCACCGCTTGCAGTGCGAGGAAGGTGAACCACGGAATCGCGCCCATGCGCAGCGGTCGACCGGAATGGCCATGTGTCACGCGCGTCACCATCGCCACCAGCATCGAGCCGAAGAAGCCCACGGTCAGCGCGTGCAATGCGGCCATGTCCCAGGCGCCATAGTTGCCTTCACCGTACAGGCCGCCCACCGCGAACAGCGCGAAGCTCAGCGGCAACCAGGCAAAGGCCAGGTAGAGGACGCTCAGCAGTCCCGGTCGGCGCGCCTTCCAGGGTTGCCAGGCGATCCAGTGCCCGAGAAACAACAGTGCCAGCAGGGCATCGCTCAGTGCACGCAGGCGCGGCTGATCCAGTGCGCCCAACAGCAGATGGGCCAGCAACAGCAGCCATGCCGCGGGCAGCGACCACGTGGGCCGTACCACGCGATAACCCGCGATCACGCTGCTGGAGAAGAACGGCAGCATGCGATGGATCACGCTGAAGAACACCGGCAGCAGGAAGGCGAAGGTGCCGATGCGGATCGCCGCCAGCGCCAGTGCGCCAGGTGCGCCCAGCAGAAAGGCCAGGAACAGCGCCAGGCCGAGTGCGCCCAGCGTCAGCGCGGCGAGGATCGACCACGCCCAGTGGTCGCGCGAGCGCGCCGCGCGCAGCACGCCGAGCAGGCGCGTGATGCCATACAGCCAGCCTGCAAGCAGCAGCGCGAAACCGGCGAGCAGCAGCGGACGCAGGTCCAGCAGCCCGATCACAGCCAGCACGTAGCCGCCGAACACGCCAATGAATACCGGCACGTAGGCGCCACGGCGCAGTTCCGGCTGACCGCTCCAGCGTGGAAACACCGTCAGCGTGAAGCCGAAGATGAAAGGCCCGAGCATGCCGTACTGCGCCAGCATCGCGTGCGCCCAGATCGTCGGAATCGGCGCTTGCGGCCAGTGCGCCCAGCTCCAGGTTCCGGCGGCCAGTGCCAGTGTCCACCACAGCATGCTCAGCAGCACCGCCGTGGCGCCGGCAAAGAACATCATGCGATGCGGCGCGGCGGCCAGTATCTGCGCCATGGATGGCGAGATGCCGCGCGGGTTCGCTCGCCCGTGTTCGAGGCTTGCGGCGATCGGTCGTGGCTTGCGCCCGGCTTCGGGTCGATTCATGGCGCGGATTCCAAGTGTGGGCTCGACGGTGTTGCGCGGTGTCGATACGCATGCGGCTCAAGCGGCCGGCTGCAATCCGAAGTCCTCGGGATGCAGCAGCAGATCATCCAGGGTGTGGCGATCGAGCACCGCCACGAAGGCGGCGAGGGCTTCGCGCAATACGCCGCGCAAGCGGCAGGCGGGTGCGATCAGGCAGTGGTTGTCCGTGGAAAAGCACTCCACCAGCGCGAAGTCGGGCTCGGTCAAGCGCAGCACGGCGCCGATGCGTATGCGGTCCGGGCGCTTGGCCAGCGTGAATCCACCGGCGCGGCCGCGCACGGCTTTCAGATACCCCGCGCGCGTCAGCGCATTGACCACCTTCATCAGGTGATTGCGCGAGATGTCATAGATCTGCGCGGTTTCCTCGATGGTGATCAGACGCTCGCGTTGCGCTGCGGCGTACATCAACACGCGCAGGGCGTAATCCGAGAAGTTGGTCAGTCGCATGATGGCTCCTTGTATCCGCCCGGCATGGTTTGCGTGGTCTCGAAGTGCGCTATATGATGCACGCATATTACATGTTTGCGCGCGACCGCAAGCGCGGTCCATGCCGATTGCGCGTGTGCGTGTATGCATTGCATCGCACTGATGGAGCGCGCCATGACGCGGATTTCGATCCAGCGGGTGTACGCCGCCGCGGCACCTGGAGGGGGCGTGCGTATTTTGGTGGATCGCCTGTGGCCGCGCGGTTTGAGCAAGGACAAGGCCGCCGTGCGGCACTGGTTGCGCGAGGTGGCGCCCAGCGACGCCTTGCGCCACTGGTTCGCGCACGATCCGGCGCGCTGGGATGAATTTCGGCAGCGTTATTTCGCCGAACTCGACGCCCAGCCCGAGGTCGTGCGCGAATTGCGCAGCGTGCTGGCCGGGCATCCGCATGTCACCTTGTTGTATGCCGCCAGGGACGAGGCCCACAACAACGCGGTGGCGCTGCTGAGCTATCTGCGCCGCCATGGAACTGCGGCTTGAAGCGCGCGCGCCGTTCCGCCTGGACTTGACCGTCTGGGCGCTGCGGCGCCAGCCCGGCAATCGCATCGACACTTGGCAGAGCGGCGTCTATCGGCGCAGCTTCGGCAGCCATGCGGGCGCGGTGCTTGCCGAAGTGCATCAGTGCGGCAGCACGCAGCAGCCCAGGCTGCAGGTGCGGTTGCATGGCGTTGCCGCGGATGATCCGGCCCGGCGCGAGGACATTGTCGCCATGCTGCGGAGGATGCTGGGACTGGATGTCGATTTGTCGGGCTTTTATGCGCAGGCTGCTGGCGATCCCGATCTGGGGCCGCTGGTGCTGCGCTATCGCGGGCTCAAGCCGCCACGCTTCGCCACGCTGTTCGAGGCGCTGGCCAATGCGGTGGCTTGTCAGCAGGTGAGTCTGGCTTCGGGTATCGCCTTGCTGGGCCGTCTCAGCGCGCAGTTCGGGCCGGCGCATCCCTTGGCGCCGGAGTTGCCTGCTTTCCCGCGTCCGCAGGATCTGTGCGATGCCGATCCCCCCGCGCTGCGCGCCCTGGGCTTCAGCCAGCAGAAGACCGGCTATCTGACCGGCCTGGCGCGAGATCTCGCCGGAGGCAAGCTGACAGCCGCCGCGCTCGAAGTGGCCGATGATGCGGGCGCAATGCGTATGCTCAGCGCGCTGCGCGGTATCAAGCGCTGGAGCGCGCAGTACGTGGCCCTGCGCGGCCTGGGCCGACTCGCTGTGTTTCCCGTCGACGACGTGGGGGCGCACAAGCATTTGGCGGCGTGGCTGGGAGTGCCGCGGCTCGATGCCGAAGCCACCGCAGCGCTGATGCGGCGTTGGCAACCCTATGCGGGGCTGGTGTATTTCCACGTGCTGCTCAAACGCCTGGAAGAAGCTGGCCACCTGTCGATTGGCCCCGCTAACGATCCCGTGCCAATCACCTCGGCGCCGGCTCGTGCACGCGCCTGAAGCCCTCGCATTGCAGCATCGCGACATGCTGGATCTGCTGCAGCAGGCACGCCTGGCGCTGCTGGAAGGCGCCGTCGACACAGCACACTCGCGATTGGTGCAATTGCGCGCACTGCAGGATGCGCATGTGGCCGAGGAGGAAAACGAATGGATTCCCTATCTGCCCCAGTCAGCGCGCTGGCCCGCCACGACCTATCTTGCCGAGCATCGCAAGCTCGACGCGATGCTTGATGCGCTATGCGCGCTGCTGAATCCGCTGCCTGCGCATGTGTCCGATGCGGCGTGCCGCCTGGATTTGCTAGATCGACATCTGCCCTATCAGCATGTACTCGAACACCATTTCGAGCGTGAGGAAAAAGGGCTGTTCCGCGAAATCCGGAGGTAACGCCATGAGCGAAAACCAGCATCTCGATGGCCCTGATCTGAGCCAAGGCGTGGCACGGGACCAGTCCACCCTCCTCGTCTTGCGCTACGGTGTTTCCTGATGACGGCATCGTCAGCGGTCGCCTGTATCCGGGTCGCTCCCGGTCTACGCGATAGCGCGCCGGAGCCTCGCGGACAACATGCGGGCGCAGATCGGGAGCCGTGACCTGCGCGCACCTACGCATTCAGTGCAAGGAGGCCAGCTTGACCTTCTTCAGTCCCAGCGCCTGTGCCACGTCGTACATTGCTTGATTGGTGATGCGGTGCCCGTTCTCGTCATAAGGGCGACCGTGCGCGGCTTGCAAGTCGGCCATCACCATGTCGTGAATATCATGCGAAAGCAGATGGTCGAACAGCCAGCCGGCCCAGAACACACCGTGCGGGTCGGTTCCCTCGCTGACCAGTCGCCTGGCTAGCGTCGCACCCTTGAGATCGGCCGGTGCCGTGGGCAGATTGATGCCCATCGCCGTGGCGCGCTTGAGCCCGTCGGTGACGTAGAAATCCATCGCGGCGATCCAGTCATTGACCTTCTTGGAGCCGTACTGCTTGGTCAACTTGCCGACCTCAGCATGCACGGTCTTTTCGCCCAGCATCGACACCAGTGCTTGCTGGAAGCTGAAATGTTCGACGCCGCCACCGGCATCGACCAGCGCCGCGGTGACCTCAAGGTTCGGTTTACCGTCGTAGACCGGGCCGCCGAACCAGTTCATGCCCTGCATGTTCGGGGTCGCGGCTAACGCCGCGCTACCGTAGAACGCGGTGGCGAGGCCGGTCAGGGAGACCGCAAGCGCCGTCAGGACCGCAAATAGTTTCGCTTTCTTGAACATGATCGTTCTCCTATGGGTGGATGAGCGGACGCGGCAAGTGCAGCGAGCGGACGGCTCCGATGTCTTGCCGGCGCCTATGTGATGCAGCAGCGGCGCGCAGGTTCCGGCGCATGGCGCCGATGGCTTCCACGGGCGTACCGATGACGGGAACCTCGTGCGCGGTCGCTGCATCGGATCGGTGTCATTCACTACCGAATCCGCAGCCATGCTCGAATCCGATCTGGTCATGTCTTCCGCTGTTTCCGTGGCGCCTGCGGGTATTCCCGAAGTACGGCGTCCGTCGCGGGCCGAGGCGGAAGCTGCGGTGCGCACGCTGATCCGCTGGGCCGGCGATGAGCCATCACGCGAGGGTCTGCGGGCGACGCCGGCCCGCGTGGTACGCGCCTACGAGGAATGGTTTTCTGGCTACCGGCAGGATCCCGCCAGCTTGCTCAAGCGCACGTTCGAGGAGGTCGGCGGCTACGATGACCTGGTCATGTTGCGCGACATCCCGCTGCAGTCGACGTGCGAGCATCACATGGCGGCCATTCGCGGAGTGGTGCACATCGCCTACCTGCCGAACCGTCGGGTGGTCGGTATTTCCAAGCTGGCGCGGCTGGTCGAGGCTTGCGGGCGGCGTCTGCAGATCCAGGAGCGGCTGACCGCCGAGATCGCCGATACGCTGGCCCATGTACTGCAACCGCATGGCGTGGCAGTGATCGTCCAGGCGAGCCACGACTGCATGTCCTCACGCGGCGTACGCCTGCACGGGGTCGCGATGCTGACCCGGCGCTTGCTCGGGCAGTTCGCGCAGGAACCACAGCGGCGGGAAATCCTGTCGCTGCTCGCCGGTTGAAGCGGGAACCTCAGGACGGCGGCTGCATCTCATCAGGTGTACAAGGAATCACCATGTCAGTCCATGCCCATGCAACACCCATCGATTACGCCGCGCTGGACGATCACGCGCTGGTGGCGCTCGTTCGCAGCGGTCAGCGCGAGGCTTTCCACTACATCATGCAGCGTTGCAACCAGCGCTTGTTCCGCATCGCGCGCAGCGTGGTAGGAGAGGATGCGGAAGCGGAGGATGTGCTGCAGGAGTCGTACCTGCGCGCCTATCACAAGCTGGATTCGTTCCGCGGTGATTCGACTCTGCTGACCTGGCTGACCAGCATCGTGCTGAACGAGGCGCGCGGCCGGCTGCGCAAGCGCCACAGCATGGTTGGGCTGGAGCAGATCGACGCGGCGCCCGACGACACCCACCAGATCATCCAGTTCCCGTCCAGGTTTGGCAACGAGGATCCGGCCGTGTCGGCCGCCCGTGCGCAGATCCGTCATCTGCTCGAACACGCCATCGATGGATTGCCGGAGACGCTCCGCACGGTCTACGTGATGCGCGAACTCGAAGAATGCACGGTGGAAGAAACAGCCATCCAGTTGCGGATCAAACCGGAAACAATCAAGACCCGTCTGCATCGCGCGCGCCGTTTGCTACGCGCTTCGTTGCAGGCAACGCTGGCGGACACACTGAGCGAGGCATTCCCGTTCATGGGCCGGCGCTGCGCCCGTCTGACCGAGGCGGTGATGGCGCGGTTGCCGTAACCTCTGCGCCTCATAAGCACGCACGTCCAGAAGTGCAGACTCGACAAGTTGCCGCAATCTGGCCACCTCGCGCATCAACAGTGCGATGCCGCCCCAATGGAGCGGGCCGTGAGCCTCCGATGCCGGTTACGTTGGGTAACGCCATGCGACTTTCGGTCGCCGTGATGCGTGGCGTTATCGGCACTGCCCAGATTGTCCACGATAGAGCCCCATTCATCGGCATCCGGAGGTAACACCATGAACGAAACCCAGCATCTCGACGGCCCTGATCTGCGCCGGGGCGTGGCACGGGACCAGTTGACCGAAGGCCAGCCGCTATTGGGTCACGTCGATGGCGAAGCAGTGATTCTGGTGCGGTGTGGGACCCGGGTCGACGCGGTTTCGGCCACCTGCACGCATTACGCAGGCCCACTCGCCGAGGGCGTGGTGGATGGCGAACGCGTGTACTGTCCTTGGCATCACGCCTGTTTTTCGCTACGCAGCGGCATGGTGCTGGGTGCCCCGGGCCTGAATCCGCTGCGCTGCTACACGGTGGAAGAACGCGACGGTCGGGTGTTCGTAACCGTGCCACGCATGCCGCCGCGGCCCGCGCCGCCACCGCGCAATCCGGCCAGCGTGCTGATCGTCGGTGCTGGCGCCGCCGGCGAAGCCGCCGCCACGGAGCTGCGCCGCGCCGGTCATGCCGGATCCATCACCCTGCTGGCGGCTGAGCCGGATACGCCGGTCGACCGGCCCAATCTGTCCAAGGATTATCTGGCCGGCAAGACGCCGCCGGAGTGGCTGCCGCTGCGCGGCGCCGAGTATTGGCAAGAACAAGACATCCGGCTGCTGCCCGGTGCACGCGCCACGGCACTGGATACGGCCGCGCGTCGCGTCACGTGCAGCGACGGGCGCCAGTTTGAATACGCCGCGCTGTTGCTGGCCACCGGCGCGCAACCGATTCGGCTGTTGATTCCCGGCGCGGACGCCACGCACGTTCATGTGCTGCGCAGTCTGGCCGATACGCAGGCCATCCTGACCGCCATCGCGCGCGGCGCGCGACGCGTGGTGGTGATCGGCGCCAGTTTCATCGGATTGGAGGTGGCGGCCGCGCTGCGCGCACACGCCATCGAGGTGCACGTGATCGCGCCCGAGACGCGTCCGCTGCAGCGCGTGTTCGGTGCGCGCCTGGCCGATCACCTGCGCGGCGTGCACCAGGCGCTGGGCACGGTGTTCCATCTCGGCCGCAAGCCCGCCGCGATCCATGCCCATGCGGTGGAACTCGACGATGGTGCGCTGTTGCCCGCCGACCTGGTGGTGATGGGCGTGGGCGTACGCCCCGATGTCGCGCTGGCCGAGCAGGCCGGTTTGCGCGTCGACAATGGCATCGTGGTCGATCGTTATCTCGCCACCAGCGTCGCCGATGTCTGGGCCGCGGGCGACGTGGCCAACTGGCCCGACGCGCGCGGTGGCCAGCGTCAGCGCATCGAACACTGGGCGCTGGCGCAGGCACAGGGCATAGCCGCCGCACGCAACATGCTGGGCTTTGTCGAGCCTTTTCTCGAGGTGCCGTTTTTCTGGAGCCAGCACGGCGATCTGACCCTCAGCTACGTGGGCCATGCCACGCACTGGGATGCGCAGGAAGAAGAGGGCGATCCGGCTTCCGGCAGTTATCTGTGCCGCTATTTGCTGGATGGCAGCGTGCGGGCCGTGGTCAGCATCGGTCGTGACCGGGACAGCCTGCGCGCCCAGATCGCGATGCGGCACGCCATCGGCGCAAGCTGAATCCGCGGCGCACCGGGCGCGGCGCCTGCTCCTGTCACGACGGTTTGTGTCGTCGCTGCATGACGGTTTGGACTGTGTTTAAAGAGGCATTGACAATACATGTTACGAAGCCTAACCTTGCCTTGCTGCAGCACGTGTCATGTCACTTGCGCGCGCAAATACGGCAGCCCTTGTCACACATTCCCCAACACTTGGATGAAGCCATGTCTCAAGCCACCCCGACTTCTGTTGCGCCCGAGATCGATGTGCGTCCGTTGATCCCCGCGCAACGCCACGCCAGGATCTTCGAATTGGTTGCCGCGCTCACGCCGGGCGGAGCTTTCGTGCTGGTCAACGATCACGACCCCAAGCCGCTGTATTACCAGCTCGAGGCCGAGTATCCGCGGCAGTTTTCGTGGACGTATGTGGAAAACGGCCCGCAGGTGTGGCGCGTCGAAATTCGCAAGTTCGCGCGCGCCGCCTGAGCCGCGCGTTGCATGAAAGTGCGGCCGAGCCGGAAAGCGGCCCGGCCACATCCATCCGAGGAAACCTGTCGTGGCTGGCGTTTCACTCTCACGTTGGACGATGACCTACTTTGCCGCAGCCCTGGTCGCGCTACTGACGGCGGAGATCCTGATGAGCTTGGGCTGGGGCTACCCGAACGCCGTGCTGGCCGCTCCCTCCACGCTGGTGCTGGTGCACCTGGTCACGCTGGGATGGCTGAGCCTGTTGCTGTGCGGTGCGCTGTTCCAGTTCGTGCCGGTGCTGGTGGCCAAGCCGCTGCGCCATCCACAACTGCCATTGATCACCTTGCTGCTGCTGGTGGCGGGTTTGTTGACGCTGCTGTCAGGTTTTCTGGGATTGGATGGCAGTCTGAGCGCGCATCGGGTGCTGTTTCCCATCGCCAGCACGCTGCTCGCCACGGGCTTCGGACTGGTGCTGTGGAATCTCGGCCGTACCCTTGCCTCGGCGCGTCCGCTGACGCTGCCGGCGCGTTTCGTGGTCGTGGGCCTGCTCAGTCTGGTCGCCACGGTCGCGCTGGGCATCACTTTCGCCTTGGTGCTGGGCGCCGATGTCACCGCGCCGTTCGCGGTGCGCCTGTTCGCCTATGGTTTGCCGCTGCACATCATTGCCGGTCTGGGCGGTTGGCTCAGCCTGACCGCCATGGGTGTGAGCTATCGCTTGCTGGCGATGTTCATGCTCGCGCCCGAGTCGGACCGGCGCAGTACGCGGGCGGTGTTGCTGTTCGGCGCGGGCGCGCTGGGCGTGAGCGTGCTCGGCGGCACGGTCGTGATCGGATTCGATCACGGCATTGCTGCGGTACTTGCCGTCGCGGCATTGCCGGGACTGCCGGCAATCGCCCTGTATGTGCATGACCTCGTGCACCTGTACCGCACGCGCAAGCGCCGCGTGATCGAGCTCAACAGCCGGATGGCCGCGGCGGCCGTGGCCTCGCTGGCAATCGCCGCCGTGCTGCTGATCGTATTGGCGGGCACGGAATCGTTGACGCGGAACGCCGGTGCGCTGGTTTTTCTGATTCTGTTCGGATGGCTGTCCGGGCTCGGTCTGGCCATGCTTTACAAGATCATCCCGTTCCTGACCTGGCTGGAGTGCTATGGCCCGGTGCTGGGCAGGGCGCCCACGCCGCGCGTGCAGGATCTGGTCGCCGAGCAGCACGCGCGCAAGTGGTTCGCCTTGTATTTCGCGGCGGTCTGGATCGGCACCGGCGCGCTGCTGGACCATGCGGCGGGCCTGTTTCGCGTGGCGGCGGCGCTGCAATTGATCGCAACAGCCGGCATCACCGTGCAACTGATCCGCGCGCGCCGTCTGATCGACGTGCCCGCGCCCGTGCGCTTTCCCGACGGCAGCCGCCGCCCGGCGCTTGTGTTCGCCGCGCTTGATGCGCGCCCCACCACAGGAGGTTGATGATGACTGACTTCGTCGATTTAGACGTACGCCCGATCTTGAAGCGCGGCGGCGAGCCGTTCGAGCACATCATGGCGAGCGTCGTTGCGTTGAAGCCCGATCAGGGCCTGCGCCTGCTGGCCACATTCAAGCCAACACCGCTGTTGAGCGTGCTGGGGCTCCAGGGGCTATACGCACAGCGCGCGCGAGATCGGCGATGGCGACTGGGAGGTGCTGTTCACGCCCGCGCCAATCGCTGTGGATGCGTCTGCGCCCGCAGTGGACGATGACAACGCGGCGCAGGCCTGGCCCGCGCCGGCGATCACGCTCGACCACCGCGATCTCGATCCGCCCGAGCCGATGGTGCGCATCCTGGCCGCACTGGAATCGATGCGGCGCGGTGAAGTGCTGGCGGCACTGCTGTGCCGTGAGCCGATATTCCTGCTGCCGGAGCTGGTTCAGCGTGGCCATGCCTGGCGCGGCGGATTCGAGTCGGACGGGAGCACTTATCGCATCCTGGTGCGCGTTGGCGCCGAGGCGCGGAGCACGTCATGAGCAGCGCCGACCTCGTGTCCGTGGCCGAACGCATCCGCACGGCGCTGCGTGTCGTGATCGATCCCGAGCTGGGCTACAACATCGTCGATCTCGGGCTGATCTATGACATCGCCGTCGACGCGGCGGGTGCAGCGCGCGTGCTGATGACCACCACCACGCGTGGCTGCCCGGCCACCAGTTATTTGCAGGAAGGCGCACGCCACGGCGCGACGCAGGTGGCGGGTGTCACCTCGGTCGAGGTCGTGATGACGCACGAGCCGCCCTGGTCGCCGCAAAACATGAGTTCCGCAGCCAAGCAGCACTTTGGCATCTCCGAGGAGGGCGCGGCATGAGCCATACGACGCCGGCAACGAATGCCCAGCGCGCGCGCGCAGCGCAAGGCGCGTCCGCGGGGCTGGTCGGCATTCTCTTGGCCAGTCTGGAAGCCCTGGCTGCGGCCGGGCAGGTCGACGCCGCCTGCCGTTTCGCCGGGCAGGCCTGTGTGAGCTTGCGTCACGACGATGCGCACGGCGAGCGTCAATTCAACGCGCTGCTGCACCGCCTGGCGCCGCGCGTGCCGTGGTGAGCGCACATGCGCCAGGCCACGATGCGCGGCGCGTGCGGCATGTCGCGTGCTGGCCCGGCCATGCCGCGCCACGTTCCAGAAGCCTGCCATGACCCACGTCGTCACCGACAACTGCATCAAGTGCAAATACACCGATTGCGTGGAGGTGTGCCCGGTCGACTGTTTCCACGAGGGCCCCAACTTTCTGGTGATCGATCCCATCGAGTGCATCGACTGCACGCTGTGCGTGGCCGAGTGTCCGGCACAGGCCATTTTTCCCGAGCAGGATGTACCCGGAGGCCAGGAGCACTTCGCGCAGATCAATGCCGAACTGGCACCGCGCTGGCCGGTGATCGACAAGAAGATCGCCGCGCCGCCGGATGCGGAGCAATGGAACGGCGTGGCCGACAAGTTGCCGTATCTGGAGCGCTGAAATCATGACCACACAAAAACTCGATGGCGCCATCGATCCGGTCAGCGGACAGCCGGTTGGCGCGAGCGAGCGCATCCGCGAAATCTCCTGGACCGATCTGCCCCTGGGCTGCCCCATGCCGGACCGCAGCCTGTGGGATGTGCATCCGCGCGTCTATCTGCCGATTCATCTCAGCGGCCGCGAGCGCTGTCCCTACTGCAGCACGCTTTATGTCCTGCGCGACCCGCGGCCCGGTGATGCGGTGCCGGCATTCGCCAACGCGCAGATCGAGCAGTACTACCAGCGCGCGCTGGCGCGCAGCACGCGCCAGGCAAACACGTCCTTGCCCGTCACGCTCATCGCGCCCTGCGCCCATTCCGGTCGACTCTCATGAATCAGTCCGATCCCGCCCTCGTGCCACGCGATGGCAGCAAATATGTCACCGCCGAGGGCACCCGTGCGGTCAAGGGCGGATTGCGCCCGCACGCGCGCAGCAGCGTGCCCGACGTCGATCGCAAGCCGCCCTGGTTGCGCATCGCGCTGCCCAGCGGCGCGGGCTACGACAAGGTACGTGGCATCGTTCACGGCCGCGGCCTGCACACGGTGTGCGCCGAGTCGAAGTGCCCCAATATCGCCGAGTGTTGGGGTCGCGGCACCGCGACCCTGATGCTGATGGGCGCGGTCTGCACCCGCGCCTGCAGATTCTGTTCCGTGAGTACCGGCAACCCGCACGGCTGGCTGGATGCCATGGAACCGCCGCGTGTGGCCGAGGCCGTTGCGCTGATGGGACTGAAATACGTGGTGCTGACTTCGGTCGATCGCGACGATCTGGCCGATGGCGGCGCGGCGCATTACGCGGCCTGCATCCGCGCCATCCATGCGCGTACGCCGGCGGTCGCGGTGGAGGCGCTGACGCCCGACTTTGCCAGCGACCTCGCCGCGGTGGCGAACGTGCTGGATGCTGGGCTGGTCACCTACGCGCAGAACCTCGAAACCGTCGTGCGCCTGACCCGGCAGGTGCGCGATCCGCGCGCCGGCTACGCGCAAACGCTGCGTGTGCTCGAGTTCGCCAAGCGGCACGCGCCCGACACGCTGACCAAGTCCAGTCTGATGCTGGGGCTGGGCGAGACCGATGTCGAAATCGAGCAGACCCTCGATGACTTGCGCGCCGCGCAGGTCGATATTGTCACCCTGGGGCAATACCTGCGTCCGTCGCCAAACCACCTGCCGGTGGCGCGTTTCGTGACGCCCGAAGAATTCCACCATTATCGCGATCTGGCACTGGCCAAAGGCTTTGTCGAAGCCGTCGCCGGGCCGCTGGTGCGCTCGAGCTATCGCGCCGAGCGCGTGCTGGAGCACAACAATGTGGGTCTGTAAGTCGAAGGAGCCGTCCGGGTTCCGACGTTGCCACGCGCGGCACGCCTGCCGCGCAGGAGGTCCATCATGTCGCCGATCGAGCAAACCGCACATTCGCGCCATCCCGCGATCCAGCAGGCACATGGGACGCATCCGACGTCCACAGTGGCGACACCGCCGCGCGCGGTGAAGGGCGCGCGGAATGTCCGCGAGCGCCTGCTCGATGACACGCTGGCGGATAGTTTCCCGGCCAGCGATCCACCGTCGTGGACGCTTGGCCGACGCGCCTCGGCGCGGCGGTCGCCCTGATCGATCCCCGTATTTCCCGAAGGAGAGCATCATGGAACACCCAATCTACCCGCAAGCCAGCGCGGAGCTGGCACGCAAGCGCCGCGAGCTGGCACCAGCCACGCTGGATGCCTTCAAGGCCTTCAGCGCCCAGGTCTTTGCCGACGGCGCGTTGCCGGGCAAGACCAAGCAATTGATCGCGGTCGCGGTGGCGCACGTCACGCAATGTCCTTATTGCATCCGTGGCCACACCGAGGCCGCGCTCAAGCACGGTGCCAGCGAGCAGGAAATCATGGAGGCCGTCTGGGTCGCCGCGGAGATGCGCGCCGGCGGCGCCTATGCGCACTCGGTGCTGGCCCTCGACACCATGCAACAGGCGCATGCGGCGTCACGCTGACGCCCGGAGAAAACACCCGTGAATACGCGCTTTGCAGGTGTCTCCGCCAGCATCCTCGATGCGATCGGCGACACGCCGTTACTCGAGATCGAGGGTATCTACGCCAAGCTCGAATTCCTCAATCCCTCCGGCTCGATCAAGGCGCGCATCGCCAAATACATGATCGAGCGCGCCGAACGCGAGGGTCTGCTCAAGCCCGGCGACACCATCGTCGAGGCCACCAGCGGCAACACCGGCAATGCCCTGGCGATGGTCGCCGCGGTCAAGGGCTACCGCATGCTGGTGGTGATGCCGGAAGGTCTGTCCAGCGAGCGCGTGGCGATCTCGCGCGCCTATGGCGCCGAGGTGCTGTTCTGCGGGCGCTGCCACGTCAACGATGCGCTGGCCAAGGCGCGGGAATTGGGTCGGCAGTCGGGTCATTTCTGCCCGCGTCAGTTTGATTCGGAATGGAATGTCGAAGAGAACCGCCGGGTGCTGGGCCCAGAGATCCTGGCGCAACTGCCGACTGGCCGCGTGCCTGACGCGCTGGTGGCTGGCGTTGGCACCGGTGGCACCCTGATCGGCGTCGGCCAGGCATTTCGTGCGGTCAATCCTGCAATACGTCTGTTCGCCATGGAGCCCTCGGAATCGTGCACGCTGTTGTGCGGCGAAATCGCCCTGCACCAGATCGAGGGCATCTCGGATGGATTCGTGCCGGGCATTTTCCAGCGTCATGCCAGCATGGTCGATGAGATGCTCAGCGTTTCCAGCAGCGAGGCCATCGAATCGATGCGTCATCTCGCGCGCCGCCATGGCCTGTTCTGCGGCCCCAGCTCGGGTGCACACCTGCTGGCTGCGCGCCGCGTGCGCGAACGTCATCCCGAGCTGCGCACCGTGGTCACACTGTTCTGCGACGAAGGCGAGAAGTACTTGCAGGAACACTTCATGCGCGGCGACAGCGTCAGCGCCGGACACTTCGCGTGAGCCCGCCGCGCGCCGAGCGGAGCGTCACGTTGTGGTGATGTTGTTTCCCAGGAGGC
>NZ_JBTSRB010000057.1:0-15951 GCF_054637675.1 Metallibacterium sp. | reverse complement strand
CGGGTGACAACGTGAAGATGAAGGTGGCGCTGATTGCGCCGATCGCGATGGAGGAAGGCTTGCGTTTCGCGATTCGCGAAGGCGGTCGCACCGTCGGCGCCGGCGTCGTCGCCAAGATCTTCGAGTAGTGTGGGCCGCGGTTTGCGCGATGCGTTGAAGTGCATCGCGCGCGGCGCGCCCTGGCGGGGCAAGGATGCCAAGCGCGTGGAAGATCCATGGATGGTGCTTGCAAAAGATCCAAACCACACGCCAGTAGCTCAATTGGCAGAGCAGCGGTCTCCAAAACCGCAGGTTGGGGGTTCGAGTCCCTCCTGGCGTGCCAATCAACAATCGCCGTGCCGGGCTGGGTCCGGCACGGATGGACATCATGAACACCAAAGTCGATCAGCACGCGGGCGGCGCCAAGGCCGTCGACATTGCCAAACTGGTGCTTGCACTGCTGGTGCTGCTGGCGGGCATCGCGGCGTATTACCTGCTTGGGCATGTGGCGCATTCGCTGCGTATCCTCGGCGTGTTCGCGGCGGTAATCGTGGCGATCGCGATCGCGGCGTTCACCGAGCCGGGACGCGCCATGCGCGGCTTCCTGCGCGAATCACAGTTCGAAATGCGCAAGGTCACCTGGCCGACGCGCGACGAAACCGTGCGCACCACGCTGGTGGTCGCCGGTGTGGTGGTGATCGTCGCCATTCTGCTAGGCATCATCGATTACGTGCTCAAGTCGGTCATTCTTGACTGGCTGTTGAAACTCGGCAAATGAGGCAAGCATGAGCAAGCGCTGGTACGTTGTACACGCCTATTCCGGGTTCGAGAATGCGGTCAAGAAGGCGCTCGAGGAGCGCATTCGTCGTGCCGGTGTGGAGGAAAAATTCGGTCGGGTGCTGGTCCCGACCGAGGAAGTGCTGGAGATGCGCGGCGGCCAGAAGCGCCGCAGCGACCGCAAGTTCTTCCCCGGTTACGTGCTGGTGCAGATCGAAACCGATGGCACCGGCAAAGCCCCGCACATCGACGACGACTGCTGGCACTTGGTCAAGGAAACACCCAAGGTCATGGGCTTCATCGGTGGCACCTCCGATCGCCCCCTGCCGATCAAGGACAGCGAGGCTGACGCCATCCTGCAGCGTGTGCAGGAGGGCGTGGAAAAACCCAAGCCGAAGATCCTGTTCGAGCCCGGCGAGATGGTGCGCGTCACCGAGGGGCCGTTCAACGATTTCAACGGCGTGGTCGAGGAAGTCAACTACGACAAGAGCCGCCTGCGCGTCGCGGTGCTGATCTTCGGTCGTTCGACCCCAGTCGAGTTGGAATTCGGTCAGGTCGAGAAAGCTTGATCTGGCATCCGCGCACGCGGGCGCGAAATGCTGCTATGCTTGGCAGCTTTCCCGGCCTGATCTCGGGGCGTTTGCACGCCGCGAGCACTTTCGGCAGCGGCGCGCACGGAGCGCGGGTCGCCACGCTTCAAGGATGTTCCCACCCGCGAGGAGCCGCAAGGCGCTAGCACTCGGAGAGAGATCCCATGGCCAAGAAGGTCGTCGGTTACATCAAGCTGCAAGTCAAGGCGGGGCAGGCCAATCCATCGCCGCCGGTTGGTCCCGCGCTGGGTCAGCGTGGCCTGAACATCATGGAATTCTGCAAGGCTTTCAACGCGGCCACCGCGAAGATGGAGCCGGGTATCCCCATTCCGGTGGTGATCACGGCCTATTCCGACCGCAGTTTCACGTTCATCACCAAGACTCCGCCCGCGACCATTCTGATCAAGAAGGCCGCCGGCATCGACTCGGGTTCCAAGCGTCCCAATACCGACAAGGTCGGCAAGGTACTGACGCGCAAGCAGCTCGAGGAAATCGCAACCACGAAGATGCCTGATCTGACCGCTGCCGACATGGATGCCGCCGTGCGCACCATCGCCGGCAGTGCGCGCAGCATGGGCGTGCGGACGGAAGGTTGAGGACATGGCCAAGCTCAGCAAGCGTTTCAAGGCAATGCAGGCTCTGGTCGAACCGGGCAAACAGTATTCGGTCGATCACGCGCTGAAACTGCTCAAGGACAACGCCAAGACCAAATTCGTCGAGACGGTCGATGTCGCCGTCCGCCTTGGCATCGACGCCAAGAAGTCGGACCAGGGCGTGCGCGGCTCCAGCTTGCTGCCGCATGGCACTGGCAAGACTGTGCGCGTGGCGGTGTTCTGCCCCGCCGGCGAAAAGGCCGAGGCGGCCAAGGCCGCCGGCGCTGATGCCGTGGGCATGGAGGATCTGGCCGAGAAGATGCAGGCCGGTGATCTGAATTTCGGTCGCGTGATCGCCACGCCCGATGCCATGCGCGTGGTTGGCAAGCTCGGCCAGTTGCTCGGTCCGCGCGGCCTGATGCCCAATCCCAAGGACGGCTCGGTCGCCGCCGACGTGGTCGCTGCGGTGAAAAATGCCAAGGCCGGGCAGGTCAAGTTTCGCAACGACAAGGCCGGCATCGTGCATTGCTCGATCGGCAAGGTGAATTTTGAGGTTGACGCCCTGCGCGAAAACCTCAACACGCTGCTGGCTGATCTGGTCAAGGCCAAGCCTTCCACGGCCAAGGGCGTGTATGTGCAGAAGGTTTCGGTGTCCAGCACGATGGGTCTCGGCGTTGCCGTCGATCCTTCGAGCCTGAGCATCGCCAAGTAGCAACGCCAGCGCGAGCGATCGCGCTGGCATCATTTGAGGGCGTCCGCGTTCCGCAAGGGGCACGGAGCCGTCAAAGACCGCGGGTGGCGGGCACAAGGCGAATGCCGCGTGCATGCCTTAATCCATCAGCCCGCGCAGATGGTGCAGCCCGAACAGGATTCCTGGAACGGCCACCAAGGCGGGCGCCGCAACGCGCCCACGGCACCGCAAGGAGCGGCGCCGGAATTCCCGGGCTGCAGGCGCGGAGCGCCCCAGGTCCGGATTGGGAGCATGCAATGGCGCTCAATCTTGCGCAAAAGAAAGAGGTCGTTGCCGAACTGGCCGAGGTGGCGCAAAAAGCCCACTCGCTGGTGGCCGCCGAGTATGCAGGTCTGACCGTGCAGCAACTGACCGACCTGCGCCGCAAGGCACGGGCCGGTGGCGTGTACCTCAAGGTGGCCAAAAACACCTTGCTGCGTCGTGCCGTCGAAGGTACCGAGTACGAGTGCGCCAAGGATCAGTTCACCGGTCCGCTGGTGTTCGCGTTCTCTACCGAGGATCCCGGTGCTGCTGGTCGTCTGATCAAGGACTTCGGCAAGACCGCCGACAAGCTCAAGCCGCGGCTGGTGGTCATCGGCGGCAAGGCTTACGGCGCCGGTCATCTCGATGTGCTGGCCTCGCTGCCGACCCGCGAGCAGGCCTTGTCGATGCTGCTCAGCGTGCTGGTGCAGCCCGCAACCATGCTGGTGCGCGTGCTGTCCGAGCCGGCTTCACAGCTGGCACGGGCCACCCAGGCGGTGGCGCAGCAGAAACAGGCCGCCTGAGTCCGCTTCGCAACACTCATCAACCATTCAATCCGTTTCCAGGAGTCAAGTCTCATGTCGTTCACCAACGAGCAGATCATCGATGCCATCTCCAGCAAGTCGCTGGTTGAAGTGATGGAGCTGGTCAAGGCCATGGAAGAGAAGTTCGGCGTTTCCGCCGCTGCTCCGGTCGCTGCCGCTGTTGCACCGGCCGGTGTCGCTGTCGCTGCGGTCGAGGAAAAGACCGAGTTCACCATCATCCTCAAGGCCGCTGGCGAGAAAAAGGTCGAGGTCATCAAGGTGGTCCGCGCGATCACCGGTTTGGGCTTGAAAGAAGCCAAAGACTTGGTCGAAGGCGCACCGAAGGAAGTCAAGGATGCGGTTTCCAAGGCCGACGCCGAAAAGTTCAAGAAAGAGCTCGAAGCGGCTGGCGCCAGCGTCGAAGTCAAGTGACGCCAGGATGGCGTCATCCCGGCCAGCACAGGGATGTGCGATGAGCCGGGATCCTGTTTCAAAATTGATGGCGTCATCCCATGCAGGCCATGGATGGCTATTGGCAAGGGGTCCAGTGGCTTTGAAAAACGAAAGTCACTGGATTCCCGCTGCCGCGGGAATGACAGGAAGAAGGCTGGGGGCGCAAGCCCCCGGCCTTTGCCTGTTGTCAGCAACACGTGGCCGCAAGGTCACGACGTGAGCGGCAAGTCGCAAAACGTTGGGCCGATTTGGACCGGCGTATTGCGATTTCCCGTTCCCGCTCCATCCGTATCCGTCGCGAGGGTGAGACCACGATGAGCACCTACTCGTTTACCGAGAAAAAGCGCATCCGCAAAGACTTCGGCAAGCGTCCGCCAGTCCTGGATGTTCCGAACCTGCTGCAGATCCAGACTGATTCCTACCGTGAATTCCTGCAAACTGGCGTGCGTGCTTCCGCGCGTCAGGAGCACGGTCTGCACGCCGCGCTGAAGTCCGTTTTCCCCATCGTGAGTTACTCGGGCAATGCCGCGCTCGAATACGTTGATTACCTGCTTGGCACGCCGCCGTTTGAGGAATACGAGTGCCGCCACCGTGGCATGACCTATGCCGCGCCGTTGCGCGTCAAGGTCCGCCTGGTGATCTACGACAAGGACAGTCCGGCATCGAAGAAAGTGGTCAAACTGGTCAAGGAACAGGACGTGTACATGGGCGAGATTCCGCTTATGACCGACACCGGGACCTTCATCATCAACGGCACCGAGCGCGTCATTGTCTCGCAACTGCATCGTTCACCTGGCGTATTCTTCGATCACGACCGCGGCAAGACGCACAGCTCGGGTAAACTGCTGTATTCGGCGCGCATCATTCCCTACCGCGGCTCGTGGCTGGATTTCGAGTTCGATGCCAAGGACGTGCTGTTCGCGCGTATCGATCGCCGCCGCAAGCTGCCGGTCACCGTGCTGCTGCGCGCACTGGGTTACAACAATGTGGAAATGCTCGATATTTTCTTCGAGCACAACGTGTTCCAGTTGGGCACCAAGGATGGTGCGCGTCTGGAGTTGGTCGCCGAGCGCCTGCGTGGCGAAACGTTGAACTTCGATATCGCGCATCACGGCAAGGTGATGGTCGAGGCTGGCAAGCGCATCACCCAGCGGCACGTGCGCGAGATCGCCAAGGTCGGCATGCAGACACTGGACGTGCCGGACGATTACGTGCTCGGCCGTACCCTGGCGACGGACATCGTCGACGCCAAGACCGGTGAATTGCTGGCCGCTTGCAATGATGAGTTGACGCTGGAGCATCTGGCCAAGTTCCGTCAGTCCGCTATCGAGCGCATCGCCACGCTGTATGTGAATGATCTCGACCGCGGTCCGTTCATCTCGCAGACGTTGCGTGTCGACTCCACGCGCACCCAGCTTGAGGCGCTGGTCGAGATTTATCGCATGATGCGTCCCGGCGAGCCGCCGACCAAGGATGCTGCGCAGAACCTGTTCTTCAATCTGTTCTTCACTTTCGAGCGCTATGCGCTGTCGGCGGTGGGACGCATGAAGTTCAATCGCCGTGTGGGCCGCAAGGAAATCACCGGCGCCGAGATCCTGTACGACTGGAAGTATCTGCGCGAGCGCAAGGAAGAACTTTCCGATCGACTGGTCAAGCAGCTCGGGCAGACTTCCGACATTCTCGATGTCGTGCGCACGCTGATTGAAATCCGCAACGGCAAGGGTCAGGTCGACGACATTGATCACTTGGGCAACCGCCGCGTGCGCAGCGTCGGCGAGATGGCCGAGAACGTGTTCCGCGTCGGCGTGGTGCGCGTCGAGCGCGCCGTGCGTGAGCGCTTGTCTCTGGCCGAAGCCGACAATCTGGGTCCGCAGGATCTGATCAACGCGCGTCCGGTGGCGGCGGCGATCAAGGAGTTCTTCGGCTCCTCGCAGCTCAGCCAGTTCATGGATCAGAACAACCCGTTGTCCGAGGTCACCCACAAGCGCCGCGTCTCGGCGCTGGGGCCAGGCGGCCTGACCCGCGAGCGCGCCGGCTTCGAGGTGCGCGACGTGCACCCCACGCATTACGGTCGCGTCTGCACCATCGAAACGCCGGAAGGCCCGAATATCGGCCTGATCAATTCGCTGGCCGTGTACGCGCGCACCAATTCCTATGGTTTCCTGGAGACGCCGTACCGCAAGGTGGTCAACGGCAAGGTCAGCAGCCATGTCGATTACCTCTCGGCGATCGAGGAAGGCGAGTTCGCGATCGCGCAGGCCAACTCGGTGCTCAATGCCGACGGCAGCTTCGGCGAGGACTTCGTGTCCTGTCGCTTCCAGGGCGAGCCGATGCTGGTGCCCGCGGCCGATGTCCACTACATGGACGTCTCGCCCATGCAGTCGGTGTCGGTGGCGGCGGCGCTGGTGCCGTTCCTCGAACACGATGATGCCAACCGCGCGCTGAGGGGCGCCAACATGCAGCGTCAGGCGGTGCCGACGCTGCGCGCCGAAAAGCCCTTCGTGGGTACCGGCATCGAGCGCGCCGTGGCGCGTGACTCGGGCGTGACCGTGGCGGCACGTCGTGGTGGCGTGATCGACCAGGTTGACGCGGGCCGCATCGTGGTGCGTGTCAACGAGAAGGAAATCAGCGCGGACGATGCTGGCGTCGACATCTACACGCTGACCAAGTACACGCGCTCCAACCAGAACACCAACCTCAACCAGCGCCCGCTGGTGAACGTGGGCGATGTGGTCGCCAAGGGCGACACGCTGGCCGACGGCTCCTCGACCGATCTGGGCGAGCTGGCGCTGGGTCAGAACATGCTGGTCGCGTTCATGCCATGGAACGGCTACAACTTCGAGGATTCGATCCTGATCTCTGAACGTGTCGTGCAGGAGGACCGCTACACCTCGATTCACATCGAGGAACTCACTTGCACCGCGCGCGACACCAAGCTGGGCTCGGAGGAAATCACCGCCGACATCCCCAACGTGGGCGATCAGGCATTGGCGCGGCTGGATGAATCCGGCGTGGTTTACATCGGCGCCGAGGTCAAGGCCGGCGACATTCTGGTCGGCAAGGTCACGCCCAAGGGCGAAAGCCAGCTTACGCCCGAGGAAAAACTGCTGCGCGCGATCTTCGGCGAGAAAGCCTCGGACGTGAAGGATTCCTCGCTGCGCGTGCCGCCGGGCATGGACGGCACCGTGATCGACGTGCAGGTGTTCACCCGCGATGGCGTCGAGCGCGACAAGCGCGCCAAGCAGATCGAGGAAGCCGAGACCAAGCGCATCCGCAAGGATCTGGACGACCAGTTCCGTATCCTCGAAGGCGCCATTTTCCAGCGCATGCGCCAGCAGATTGTCGGCAAGACCGCCAACAGCGGGCCGCATGGGCTCAAGCGCGGTACGGTCCTCACCGATGCCTACCTCGACACCCTGAAAAAGGATGAGTGGTTCAAACTCAGTCTCAAGGAAGAGGACGCCGCCGAGTTTCTGGAGCGCGCAGCCGAGCAGATCAAGGCGCACAAGGATGCTTTCGAGCATCGCTTCAAGGAAAAGCAGGCCAAGCTGGCGCAGGGCGACGACCTGCAGCCCGGCGTGCTGAAAATGGTCAAGGTCTACCTGGCCGTGAAACGCCGCATCCAGCCCGGCGACAAGATGGCCGGACGTCACGGCAACAAGGGCGTGGTGTCCATGATCGTGCCGGTCGAGGACATGCCGCACATGGCCGACGGTACGCCGGTGGACATCGTGCTGAATCCGCTCGGCGTGCCTTCGCGCATGAACATCGGGCAGATCCTCGAAGTGCATCTGGGTTGGGCCGCGCGCGGTTTGGGCCTGCGCATCGGACGCATGCTTGATGCCAGCGAGAAAGTCTCCAAGCTGCGCGATTTCCTCGACCAGATCTACAACCGCGATGCGGCCGGTGCCGCGCACCACATCAATCTGAAGTCGTTCAACGACGTCGAGATCCTGCAACTCGCCGGCAATCTGCGCGCTGGCGTGCCGATGGCGACGCCGGTGTTCGATGGCGCCGACGAGGCCGAGATCAAATCCATGCTGCGTCTAGCAGAACTGCCTGAAAGCGGGCAGACCACGCTGTTCGACGGGCGCACCGGCGAGGCTTTTGATCGCGAGGTGACGGTGGGTTACATGCACATGCTCAAGCTCAACCATCTGGTCGACGACAAGATGCACGCGCGCTCCACCGGTCCGTACTCGCTGGTTACCCAGCAGCCGCTGGGCGGCAAGGCGCAGTTCGGTGGCCAGCGCTTCGGCGAGATGGAGGTGTGGGCGCTGGAAGCCTATGGCGCGGCCTATACCCTGCAGGAAATGCTCACGGTGAAATCCGATGACGTGCAGGGTCGCAACCAGATGTACAAGAGCATCGTCGACGGCGATCACCTGATGGCGGCGGGCATGCCCGAGTCCTTCAACGTCCTGGTGAAGGAAATCCGCTCGTTGGCGATCAACATCGAGCTGGAAGAGCACAAGTAATCGGCGCCGGCTGAGGAGACACATTCATGAAAGACCTGCTCAATCTTTTCAACCAGCAGCGCCAGCCGCTGGACTTCGATGCGATCAAGATCAATCTGGCTTCGCCGGATCTGATTCGTTCATGGTCGTATGGCGAAGTCAAGAAGCCCGAGACCATCAACTACCGCACCTTCAAGCCCGAGCGCGACGGCTTGTTCTGCGCCGCGATCTTCGGGCCGGTCAAGGACTACGAGTGCCTGTGCGGCAAGTACAAGCGCATGAAGCACCGCGGCGTGGTGTGCGAAAAATGCGGCACCGAGGTCACCCTGGCCAAGGTGCGTCGCGAGCGCATGGGCCACATCGAGCTCGCCAGCCCCACCGCGCACATCTGGTTTCTGAAATCGTTGCCCTCGCGCATTGGCTTGATGCTGGACATGACCCTGCGCGACATCGAGCGCATTCTGTACTTCGAAGCCTACGTGGTCATCGAGCCGGGCCTGACACCAATGAATCGCGGCCAGTTGCTCAACGAGGACCAGTACCTCGCGGCGGTCGAGGAACATGGCGATGAATTCACCGCACGCATGGGCGCCGAGGCGGTATACGAACTGCTTAAGTCGATCGAGCTTCCCTCCGAGTTGGCGCGGTTGCGTGAGGAGCTGACCACCACCAACTCAGAAACCAAGCTCAAGCGCCTGACCAAGCGCATCAAGCTGATCGAGGCTTTCCACGAATCCGGCAACCGCCCTGAATGGATGGTGATGACCGTGCTGCCGGTGCTGCCGCCGGAGCTGCGTCCGCTGGTGCCGCTGGATGGTGGACGCTTTGCCACGTCCGATCTGAACGATCTGTATCGCCGCGTCATCAACCGCAACAACCGCCTCAAGCGCCTGCTCGAACTCAATGCGCCGGACATCATTGTGCGCAATGAGAAGCGCATGCTGCAGGAATCGGTCGATGCGCTGTTCGACAACGGCCGTCGCGGCCGTGCCATCACCGGCACCAACAAGCGCACGCTGAAGTCTTTGGCGGACATGATCAAGGGCAAGCAGGGGCGCTTCCGCCAGAACCTGCTGGGCAAGCGCGTCGATTATTCCGGCCGCTCGGTGATCGTGGTCGGCCCGACCCTGCGCCTGCATCAGTGCGGCCTGCCCAAGAAGATGGCGCTGGAGTTGTTCAAGCCCTTTATTTTCGCGCGTCTGCAGCGCAATGGTCTGGCCACGACGATCAAGGCCGCCAAGCGCATGGTTGAGCGCGAAGAGCCGGTGGTGTGGGACATCCTCGAGGACGTTATCCGCGAGCATCCGGTGCTGCTCAACCGCGCGCCAACGCTGCACCGACTCGGCATCCAGGCGTTCGAGCCTGTGTTGATCGAGGGCAAGGCCATCCAACTGCATCCGCTGGTGTGCACGGCGTTCAACGCCGACTTCGACGGCGACCAGATGGCAGTGCATGTGCCGCTGTCGCTGGAAGCCCAGGTCGAGGCGCGCGCGCTGATGATGTCTACCAACAACATTCTCTCGCCGGCCAATGGTGAGCCCATCATCGTGCCGACGCAGGACGTGGTGCTGGGTCTGTACTACATGACGCGCGAGCTGATTGGTGCCAAGGGCGAAGGCATGGTCTTCGCAGATGTCGCCGAGGTGCGCCGCGCTTACGACAACCGCATGGTCGCGCTGCACGCCAAGGCCAAGGTGCGCATCGATGAGATCGAGATCGCCGCCGATGGCACGCGCCACCCCAGGCGCAGCCTGATCGAGACCACGGTCGGCCGTGCACTGCTGGCCGAGATCCTGCCGGAGGGCATGCCCTTCGCGCTGGTCAACGCCGAGCTGACCAAGAAGGCCATCTCGCGCCTGATCAACTCCTGCTACCGCCGCCTGGGTCTGAAAGACACGGTCGTGTTCGCGGACAAGCTGATGTACACCGGCTTCCGCTTCGCCACGCGTGCCGGCATTTCCATCGGCATCGACGACATGAAGATCCCGGTTGAGAAGAAGGCCATTCTCGAAGTCGCCGAGAAGGAAGTCGTCGAGATCCAGCAGCAGTTCCAGTCGGGTCTGGTCACCGCCGGTGAGCGCTACAACAAGGTCGTCGATATCTGGTCGCGTACCAACGAGCTGATTGCCAAGGCGATGATCGAAGGCATTGGCAGCGAAAAAACCAAGACGCGCGATGGCAAGATCATCGAGCAGAAGTCGATGAACTCGATTTACATCATGGCCGACTCCGGTGCGCGCGGTTCCGCGGCGCAGATTCGCCAGCTCGCCGGCATGCGCGGCCTGATGGCCAAGCCCGACGGCTCGATCATCGAGACACCGATCAAGGCCAACTTCCGCGAAGGCCTGGACGTGCTGCAGTACTTCATTTCCACCCACGGTGCGCGCAAGGGTCTGGCCGATACCGCGCTGAAAACTGCCAACTCGGGTTACCTGACCCGGCGTCTGGTGGACGTGGCGCAGGACGTGGTGGTCACGCGCACCGATTGCGGCACCTTCGAGGGGCTGATCATGGCCCCCATCGTCGAGGGCGGCGATGTGGTCGAGCCGCTGCGTGATCGCGTGCTCGGCCGCGTGGTGGCCGAGGACGTTTACGCGCCGGGCAACGACAACACTCCGATCGTCACGCGCAACACCGTGCTGGACGAAATGCTGGTCGAGAAGCTCGATGTCGCCGGTGTGCAGTCGATCAAGGTGCGCTCGCCGATCAATTGCGAGTCGTCACATGGCGTTTGCGCGATGTGCTACGGGCGCGATCTCGCGCGCGGTCACATCGTCAACATCGGCGAGGCCATCGGCGTGATCGCGGCGCAGTCCATCGGCGAGCCAGGCACGCAGCTGACCATGCGTACGTTCCACATCGGTGGCGCCGCATCGCGTGCAGCAGCGATCGACAACGTCACCGTGCGCACCACGGGCGCAGTGAAGTTTAGCAATCTCAAGACCGTGAAACACGCGCAGGGCCACCTGGTTGCCGTGTCGCGTTCGGGTGAACTGAGCGTGCTCGACGCGCAGGGCCGCGAGCGCGAGCGCTACAAGGTGCCTTATGGCGCCACCATCAATGTGCGCGATGGTGCCGAGATCAGAGCTGGTCAAACCGCCGCGACGTGGGATCCGCATACTCATCCGATCGTGTCCGAAGTGGCCGGCGTGGTGCACTTCAGCGACTTCATCGAAGGCATCACCGTGCAGTCGCAGACCGATGAGTTGACCGGCTTGGAAAGCGCCGTGGTCACCGATCCCAAGCGCCGCGGCAGTGGCGCCAAGGATCTGCGTCCCACGGTGCGCCTGGAGGACAAGAAGGGTCGCGAGCTCAAGCTGCCCGGCACCGATATTCCAGCGCAGTACTTCCTGCCGGCGGGTGCAATTGTTTCGCTCCAAGACAGCGCCGAGGTCGGCGTCGGCGATGTGGTTGCGCGCATTCCACAGGAAACATCCAAGACCCGCGACATCACCGGCGGCCTGCCGCGCGTCGCGGATCTGTTCGAGGCGCGCAAGCCCAAGGAACCTGCGATTCTGGCCGAGCGCTCGGGTATCGTCAGCTTCGGCAAGGACACCAAGGGCAAGCAGCGCCTGATTATTCGCGATAGCGAAGGCAACGAGCACGAGGAGCTGATTCCGAAGTGGCGCCACGTGATCGTGTTCGAGGGCGAGCACGTAGAGAAGGGCGAGACCGTGGTCGATGGCGAGCCCAACCCACATGACATCTTGCGCTTGCTGGGCGTCGAGCCGCTGGCGGCGTATCTGGTCAAGGAAATTCAAGATGTTTATCGCCTGCAAGGCGTGAAGATCAACGACAAGCACATCGAAGCGATCATTCGCCAGATGCTGCGCAAGGTCGAGATCACCGACGGCGGCGACACGCGCTACATGCGTGGTGAGCAGGTCGATCGGTTGCGCATGCTGGGCGAAAACCGGCGCACCGAAGCGCGCGGTGAGCGCCCGGCCGGCTACCAGCCAATGCTGCTCGGCATTACCAAGGCTTCGCTGGCGACCGAATCGTTCATCTCAGCGGCTTCGTTCCAGGAAACCACGCGCGTGCTGACCGAAGCCTCGGTGCGCGGAACGCGCGATGGCTTGCGCGGCCTGAAGGAGAATGTTATCGTTGGCCGCTTGATTCCGGCTGGTACCGGTCTCGCCTACCACGCCCAGCGACGCGGGCAGGCGGCATTCTCCGAATCCGATGCGGATGCCATCGCGGCGTCCTCGGCGATATTTGAGGAGATCTCGGTGGGCGACGACAGCGGCGAATAATCGCCTTCGTCTGCCGCCCGGCAGGATCAAACCACATACGAAATGAGGCACAGGATGTGCCTCGTGTTCGGGACAGGGATTGTGCGGGTTGGGCTTGAAGCAGCTCGGCTCTCCATGTTAAATTCCCGCTTCTAAGCAGGCCGAGTTGTGTCGGCTTGCATTTACGTTTGACAGGACTCCACAAGGCATGGCGACGATCAACCAATTGGTGCGCAAACCGCGCAGCCCGAAGAGCTACAAGAGCGCTTCGCCGGCGTTGCAAAGCTGCCCGCAGCGTCGTGGCGTGTGCACGCGCGTCTACACCACCACCCCGAAGAAGCCCAACTCGGCGCTGCGCAAGGTTGCCAAGGTGCGCCTGACCAACGGTTACGAGGTGATCAGTTACATCGGCGGTGAGGGCCACAACCTTCAGGAGCATTCGGTGGTGCTGATTCGTGGCGGTCGCGTCAAGGATCTGCCTGGCGTGCGCTACCACACCGTGCGCGGCAGTCTCGATTGTGCCGGCATCGCCAAGCGGCGCCAGGCACGCTCCAAGTACGGCGCCAAGCGCCCCAAGGCCTAAGTTCAGGAGTGTTGCAACATGTCGCGTAAAGGTTCGCATCCCGCGCGAGTCGTGCTCGCCGATCCCAAGCATGCCAGTCTCTCGATTGCGCGCTTCATCAATATGGTGATGAAGAGCGGCAAGAAGGCTGTCGCCGAGCAGATCGTGTACGGTGCCATCGATCAGATCGGTCAGAAGCATGCCGAGCCGGTCGCCGTAGTCGAAAAGGCGTTGGGCAATGTCGCGCCTGCTGTCGAGGTCAAGTCGCGTCGCGTTGGTGGTGCCACTTACCAGGTGCCAGTCGAAGTGCGTCCTTCGCGGCGTCAGGCTCTGGCCATGCGCTGGGTGATCGATGCGGCACGCAAGCGTGGCGAGAACACCATGCCGCGCAAGCTCGCAGCCGAGTTGCTCGATGCTTCCGAGAATCGCGGCGGCGCGGTCAAGAAGCGCGAGGAAACACACCGCATGGCCGAGGCCAACAAGGCCTTTTCGCACTATCGCTGGTAAGCATCAGAGGCTCGTATCGTGGCTCGTACCACCCCCATCGACCGTTATCGCAATTTCGGCATCATGGCTCACATTGATGCCGGCAAAACCACGACTACGGAACGCATCCTTTACTACACCGGTGTCAATCACAAAATCGGTGAAGTCCACGATGGCGCGGCCACAATGGACTGGATGGAGCAGGAACAGGAGCGCGGGATCACCATCACTTCCGCGGCGACGACCTGCTTCTGGAAGGGCATGGATTTTTCCCTGCCCGAGCATCGCTTCAACATCATTGACACCCCAGGGCACGTCGATTTCACCATTGAAGTCGAGCGCTCCTTGCGCGTGCTTGATGGTGCGGTATTCGTGCTTTGTGCCGTCGGTGGCGTACAGCCACAGTCGGAAACCGTCTGGCGTCAAGCCAATAAATACGGCGTGCCGCGTCTCGCGTTCGTCAACAAGATGGATCGCACCGGCGCCAATTTCGACAAGGTGGTTGAGCAATTGAAGTCGCGCCTGGGTGCGCATCCGGTACCGATGCAGGTGCCGATTGGTGCCGAGGAGAACTTCGAGGGCGTGATCGACCTGATCAAGATGAAAGCCATCTTTTGGGATATGGCATCACAAGGCATGAAGTTCGAGTACCGCGATATTCCGGCGGAACTCGCGGACACCTGCGCCAAGGCCCACAACTTTATGGTTGAGGCTGCAGCCGAGACCTCCGAAGAGTTGATGAACAAGTACCTCGAAGAGGGCTCGCTTTCCGAAGAGGAAATTGTCGCCGGCATTCGTGCGGGGACCTTGTCCAATTCGCTGATTCCGGTGTTCTGCGGCTCGGCGTTCAAGAACAAGGGCGTGCAAGCCATGCTTGACGCCGTGATCCAGTTGTTGCCTTCTCCGGGCGATCGTCCTGCGGTCAAGGGTACAGACGAACGCGAAAAGGAAACCAGTCGCAGGGCGCTGGATACCGAGCCGTTTGCGGCGCTGGCATTCAAGATCATGACCGATCCATTCGTTGGTTCGCTCAGCTTTTTCCGCGTCTACTCGGGTGTGCTGGCGGCCGGCGATCAGGTCTTCAATCCGATCAAGAGCAAGAAAGAGCGCATTGGTCGCATTTTGCAGATGCACGCCAACCAGCGCGAGGAAATCAAGGAAGTTCGCGCGGGCGACATCGCTGCGGCGGTGGGTCTGAAGGATGTCACTACCGGCGATACGCTGTGCGCGCAGGACCACCTGATCACGCTGGAGCGCATGGTGTTCCCCGAGCCCGTCATTGCCATGGCGGTCGAGCCGAAGACCAAGAGCGATCAGGAAAAGATGGGTGTGGCACTGTCGCGTCTGGCGCAGGAAGACCCGTCCTTCCGCGTGCGCACCGATGAAGAATCAGGCCAGACCATCATCGCTGGCATGGGTGAACTGCACCTGGAAATCCTGGTTGATCGCATGAAGCGCGAGTTCAACGTCGAGGCCAATGTCGGCAAGCCACAGGTGGCTTACCGCGAGACCATTCGCAAGACCGTGCTCAAGCAGGACGGCAAATTCGTGCGCCAGTCCGGCGGCAAGGGTCAATATGGCCATGTGGTGCTGGAGCTGCATCCGCAGGAGCGCGGCGCTGGCTACGTATTCGAGAACGCGATCGTTGGCGGCGCGGTGCCCAAGGAATACATCCCGGCAGTCGACAAGGGTATTCAGGAAGCGATGGCCAATGGCATTCTGGCTGGCTTCCCCATTGTGGACATCAAGATTCGCGTGGTCGATGGTTCGTACCACGAGGTCGACTCGTCCGAAATGGCGTTCAAGATCGCCGGTTCGATGGGTTTCAAGGAAGGCTTCCACAAAGCCAACCCAGTCCTGCTTGAGCCGATCATGAAGGTCGAGGTGGTCACGCCCGAGGACTACATGGGCGACGTGATGGGCGACCTCAGTCGCCGGCGCGGTGTCTTGCAGGGCTCGGACGACAGCCCTTCCGGCAAGTTGATCAACGCGCTGGTGCCACTGGGCGAGATGTTTGGCTACGCCACCTCGTTGCGTTCGATGAGCCAGGGCCGTGCGACCTTCACGATGGAGTTTGATCACTATGCCGAGGCGCCGAACAGCATCGCCGAGCAAGTGATGAAGAAGTCCGCCTGAGTTTCAAACCAACCATTCAACTGACAAACGTTTTGAGGTTAGTGAGTCATGTCCAAGGAAAAATTCGAGCGTAAGAAGCCGCATGTGAACGTGGGGACGATCGGCCACGTGGATCACGGCAAGACGACGTTGACGGCGGCGCTGACGAAGGTCGGCGCGGAGCGTTTTGGC
>NZ_JBTSRB010000056.1:0-16415 GCF_054637675.1 Metallibacterium sp. | reverse complement strand
AAGCGCGCTCGCTGTGCCCGCGCTGTCGCAGTTGCCTTTGACGTTGTCCTTGATTTTCATAGCGTTGGCCAGAGCCGAGCAGCGCAGCCGGGCGCGAGGGAAAGGCGCGCATGTTCGAGCCCATGGATGGGCGAGTTCGCGTTGGGCGCAGCGCATGCGCTGCGCGCCCGCGCCCGGAAGGCGCGTGCTGGGCTTGGCCGCGAAGCAGGATGCGAGAGCGGACAAGGCGGCCGGCGAGCAGCGCAGGGCACCGTGCGCAGCACGGCGCAGGCCGCCGCGTGGATGGCTTTGGCTACTTTCCCCGCAAGGAAAGTAGCCCGCGCCGCGGCAGCGGCACGGAACAGGACAACCTTGCCAAGCGCAGTACAAAAGCCACGTTCACGCAGGACGCGCGATCAAGCAGGGCAGACCACTGGCGCGCGAACTCAGCCTTCGCTGTAGGCGCCATAGCCGCGCAGGCGCTGGTAGCGGCGCTCCAGCAATTCCGTGGTGGGGATTTGCATGACTTCGCGCAGCGTATCCAGCAACACTTTTTTCAGCGTCACGGCCATCGCCTCGGGGTCGCGGTGTGCGCCGCCCAATGGCTCCGGGATGACGCTGTCGACCAGGCCCAGTTCAAGCAGGCGCGGCGCAGTCAGGCCGAGTGCGGCCGCCGCTTCCTTGGCATTATCGGTATTTCTCCAAAGTATTGATGAGCAGGACTCTGGAGAAATCACCGAAAAGACGGAGTACTCCAACATCAACATGCGGTCGCCGACGCCGATGGCCAGCGCGCCGCCGGAGCCGCCTTCGCCGATCACCGTGCAAATGATCGGCACCTTCAGCGCGGCCATTTCCAGCAAGTTGCGCGCGATCGCCTCGGATTGGCCGCGTTCCTCGGCGCCGACCCCGGGGTAGGCACCGGGCGTGTCGATGAAGGTCAGGATCGGCAGGCCGAAGCGCTCGGCCGTCTGCATCAGGCGCAGCGCCTTGCGGTAGCCCTCGGGGCGTGGCATGCCGAAGTTGCGGCGGATCTTGGTGCGCGTGTCGCGACCTTTCTGGTGGCCGATCACCATGACCGGGGTGTCTTCCAGTCGTGCCAGACCGCCGACGATGGCGGCGTCATCGGCGTAGAAACGGTCGCCGGCCAGTTCGTGGAACTCGCGCATGATCGCGCCGAGATAATCCAGCGTGTACGGCCGTGCCGGGTGGCGCGAGAGCTGGGTGATCTGCCACGGCGTCAGCTCGCGAAAGATCTCCGCGGTGCGCTTGCGCAGCTTGTCCTCGAGCTTGCCGAGATCTTCATCCAGATCCAGCGCCTGCCCCGCGCCGGTCTGGCGCAATGCCTCGATGCGCGACTGCAATTCGGCCAGCGGCTGCTCGAAATCGAGGAAGTTCGGGTTCATTCGAAGCCGTTCGACAAGAAAGGCCGGCAGTATAGCGGCAGGGGCTGCGCCGACGAATCAGCCTTCGGCACCGCGTGCGAGCAGCAGCTCGCAGCTCATCACGCCCGGCATCTGCGCCAGCGCGCGCAGCAGATCGGGATGCGCGGCCACCGCCCAGGTATCGTCGAGCAGCACGTCGGCCTGGCCTTGCGCATTGCGATAGCCGCACAGCAATACGCGCGTGCTGCCGCCGCGCCATGCCGCCAGCGCGCTGGACAGCGCCGCCGCGAAGCCGCGCTGCACGCCTTGCACCTGCACGCGCAGCAGGCGTCCGCGACGCCGGCAGATGTCGTCCAGCGTGTGGATGCGGCGCGCGCGCAGGCCGAGGCCGAACTCGCTCACGCGCAGCCCGCCTTCGATCACCAGCAACGCGCCCTGCACCAGCAGCGCCTGGGTCTCCTGCAGCACTTCCTGCGTGACGATCACCTCCAGGCTGCCGCTGGCGTCCTCCAGTTGCACGATGGCCAGGTCGTCGCGACGGCGGCGCACATCCACCACCTGGCCGGCGGCGGTCCAACTGACATCGACTGGGCGTCCGTTGCGCGCCTCGGGCGGTTTCCATTCCCTGGCGATCTCGCCCAGCGCGCAGGGCACCAGTTGCGCGAACAGGCTGCGCCATGCATCGGTGGGGTGGCCGCTGAGATAAAAACCGAGGATCGCGCGCTCGCCGCTGAGGCGCTGTTCCAGCGTCCACGCCGGCACGCGCGGACGCGGCAGCGGTTCGGGCGCGCCGTCGTCGTCGCCGAACAGGCCGTGCTGGCCGGCGCTGGCGGCGCGCGCGTGCTGCTCGGCGGCTTTCAATGCGTCGGGGATCTGCGCCCAAAGCGTGGCGCGATCCGCGTCCAGCGCATCGCAGGCGCCGGACTGGATCAGCGCTTCGAGCACACGCTTGTTGACGCGCGCGCTGCCCACGCGCCGGCACAGATCGCCCAGATCGCGGAACGGCTGGCGCGCGGCTTCCGCGGCGATGGCTTCGCTCACCGCGCGACCGACGCCCTTGAGCGCGCCCAGGCCGTGGCGGATGGTGCGCGCATCCACCGCCACGAACATCCACGTCGAGGCGTTGACGTCCGGCGGCAGCGTGCTCAGACCCAGCGCGCGCGCCTCGTCGAGAAAGGTGACGACCTTGTCGGTTTTTTCCATGTCCGAGGACAGCGTCGCGGCCATGAACTCGGCCGGGTAATGCGCCTTCAGCCACGCGGTTTGATAGCTGACCAGCGCATAGGCCGCGGCGTGCGACTTGTTGAAGCCGTAGCCGGCGAATTTTTCCATCAGGTCGAAGATGGCGTCGGCCTTGGTTTCCTCGACGCCATTGGCGGCCGCGCCGGTGAGGAATCTGGCGCGCTCCCTGGCCATCTGCTCGATGTTCTTCTTGCCCATCGCGCGGCGCAACAGGTCGGCGGCGCCCAGCGAGTAGCCGCCGACGATCTGCGCCATCTGCATGACCTGCTCCTGGTAGACCATGATGCCGTAGGTCTCGCGCAGGATCGGCTCGACGCGCGCGTCGGGATAGCGCACTTCCTCGCGGCCGTGCTTGCGCGCGACGAAGCTGGGGATCAGGTCCATCGGCCCGGGTCGGTACAGCGCGCCCAGCGCGATGATGTCCTCGAAGCGGTCAGGCCTGGCTTCCTTGAGCATGCGCTGCATGCCGGCCGACTCGAACTGGAACACCGCCACGGTGCGCGCGTGCTTGAGCAGCTCGTAGGGCGCGGGATCGTCCAGCGGCAGTTGCGTGATGTCCAGCGGTGCCTCGCCGGGTGCTTTGCGGCGGTCGCTATCGGCATCCTGCCTATCGCGACACTGGCGCGTCCCTGCGCGGCGCTCGTTGATGGCCTTCACTGTCCAGTCGATGATGGTCAGCGTGCGCAGGCCGAGAAAATCGAACTTGACCAGGCCCACGGCCTCGACGTCGTCCTTGTCGAACTGCGTGACCAGGCCACCGCCACCCTGTTCGGCGTACAGCGGCGAGTAGTCGGTCAGCGGCCCCGGCGCGATCACCACGCCGCCGGCGTGCTTGCCGGCGTTACGCACCAGATCCTCCAGCTTGCGCGCCAGTTCCAGCAGCTCGCGCACTTCGTCCTCGTCGCGGCTGCGCTGCACCAGCTCGGCGGAGACCAGATCGGGTTTCTTCGCGGCCTCGTCCGACTCGCCCAGCGCATCGGCCAGGCTGATGCCGAGCGCGTTGGGAATGAGCTTGGCGATCGAGTCGACGAAACCATAGCCGTGGCCGAGCACGCGCCCGGCGTCGCGCACCACGGCCTTGGCCGCCATGGTGCCGTAGGTGATGATCTGGCTGACCTGGTCGCGGCCATACGTGCGCGCCACGTAATCGATCACCTCGTCGCGCCGATCCATGCAGAAGTCCACGTCGAAATCCGGCATGGACACGCGTTCTGGATTCAGGAAACGCTCGAACAGCAGCCCGAATTGCAGCGGGTCCAGGTCGGTGATGCCCAGCGCCCATGCCACCACAGAGCCGGCGCCGGAGCCGCGCCCCGGACCCACCGGAATGTCGTTGCGTTTGGCCCAGTTGATGAAGTCGGCCACGATCAAAAAATAACCGGCGAAGCCCATGCGCACGATCACGTCCAGCTCGGTATGCAGACGCGCGTGATAATCGGCCTCGCTGTGCGCGCCGGATGCGCCATGACGCGCCAGCCGCTGGTGCAGGCCCGCGCTGCTGCTGGCGCGGATGTGTTGCTCCAGCGTGACCCCCGGCGGTGTCGGGAACGCCGGCAGGTGATAGGTGCCGAAGTGCAGTTCGAGGTTGCAGCGCTTGGCCAGCTCGACGCTGTTGTCCAGCGCCTCGGGCAAGTCGGCGAACAACGCGCGCATGTCGCGCGTGGATTTCAGGTACTGCTCGGGGCTGTACTCGCGTGGGCGCTTGGGATCGGCCAGCACGCGTCCCTGCTGGATGCACACGCGCGCCTCGTGCGCCTCGAAATCCTCGCGTTCGAGAAAGCGCGCGTCGTTGCTGGCCAGCAGCGGCAAGTCGTGGCGCGCGCCCAGCGCCAACGCGGCGGCGATCCAGTCTTCCTCCTGCGCGCGTCCGCAGCGCGTCAGCTCCAGATACAGGCGCTCGGGAAAACGTTGGCGCAGACGCTGCAGCAGCGCGCTGTCGGCGTGCTCGGCCAGCGCGCTTTGCGCCAGCGCGCTGGCATGGCCGGCGAGGGCGATCAAGCCGTCGCTGGCGCCGTCCAGCCAATGCTCCGCGACAGTCGCGCGCCCGCCCTGCTGGCCCTCGCGCCAGGCGCGCGAGACCAGCCGCGACAAATTCAGATAGCCGGCGTGGTCCTGGCACAGCAGGGTCAGGCGTCGCGCCTCGCTGGGTCCGTCGTGGCGCAGCCAGATGTCGCAACCGACGATCGGCTTGATGCCATTGGCCAGCGCCGCCTTGTAGAACTTGATCAGCGCGAACAGGTTGCTGTCGTCGGTCAGCGCCAGCGCCGGCAAACCGAGCCGGCGCGCGTGGCTGATCAGGTTGGGCCGCGGCGCCGTGGCCGGATCGCCGTACTCGGGCTTGTCGGGAATGCGGATGATCGAGTCCGTCAGCGCGTATTCGCTGTGGACGTGCAGATGGACGAAACCCGGGCTCATGGCGATCCGCAAGATGCAATCACGGGAGCCTAGCCAGCACCCACGGGAGCGGCAAGCTTGACAGCGTCGCGCGTCACGATCTTGCCGCTGACCGGATTCACCGCCAGCGCCATGGCGCGGCGTGGTGCTGGCAAACAACAACCCGTCGCCATGGTCAGCCGGGGTCGTGCCCGCATCGTGGCTCTTGCGGGCGCCACCGGCCGGCGTGATGCCGGGTGACACGCGCGGCGCGTTCTCGTCCGAAAACGTAATGGATTGATAGTCCGTCGCGACTTTGTTGCGCTGGTCGCCACGGTCACGCGGATGCTCTCCCTGGCGTCACCGCGACGCCGCGCGACAAGGCCGCGCTTGCGTTCGTCATGCCGCATGCGGATGCTTGCGCGATGGCCGATCCATGGCCCGCGCGAGCGCGTCGGAGGAGTCGTGTCGGAAGTCGTCGAACTTGCCCAGGAGCTCATCCGTCGCCGCTCGCTGACGCCGGACGATGCCGGCTGCCAGGCGTTGCTCGCGGCGCGACTGGCGCGCGCGGGCTTTCGCTGCACGGCGCTACCCTTTGGCGAGGTCGAAAACCTGTGGGCCACGCACGGCGGCGCAGGCCCGGTGCTGGTGTTTCTCGGTCATACCGATGTGGTGCCCAGCGGGCCGGAAGCAGCCTGGCGCAGCGCGCCGTTCGAGCCCACGCGGCGCGACGGCAAGCTGTACGGGCGCGGCGCGGCCGACATGAAAGGCAGCGTGGCGGCGATGTGCGTGGCGCTGGAGGATTTCATCCGGCGCCACCCGGACCACGCCGGCACCGTGGCGCTGCTGCTGACCAGCGACGAGGAGGGCATCGCCGAGCACGGCGTGCGCCGCGTCGCCGAACACTTCCGCGAAACCGGACAGCGCATCGACTGGTGCGTGGTCGGCGAACCGTCCTCGCGCGAGCGTCTGGGCGATCTGCTGCGCATCGGCCGGCGCGGTTCACTCACCGGCAGGCTCAGCGTGCGTGGCGTGCAGGGCCACGTGGCGTATCCCGAGAAGGCGCGCAATCCCATCCACCAGACCGCCCCGGCGCTGGCCGAGCTGTCGGTGATGCGCTGGGACGCCGGCAACGTGGCGTTCCCGCCGACCACGTTCCAGATCTCCAATCTCAACGCCGGTACCGGCGCCGACAATGTGATTCCCGGCACGCTGGAGGCCGTGTTCAATTTCCGCTTCGGCAGCGCCAGCACGCCACAGGAATTGCGCGCGCGGCTGGAGTCGGTGTTGCGCCGGCATGGGCTCGACTACCAGATCGATTGGCGTCAGAGCGGCACGCCGTTTCTCACCGCCGATGGTCCGCTGCGGCGCGCGGTGTGCGCGGTGCTGCTGGAGCAACTGGGCATCAAGCCCGAGCTGAGCACCGGCGGCGGCACCTCGGACGGACGCTTCATCGCGCCGCTGGGTGCCGAGGTGGTGGAGCTGGGCCCGCTCAACGCCAGCATCCACAAAGTCGATGAGCACATCGCGCTGGACGAACTCGAACGCCTGCCGGCGCTGTTCGCCGCGATCGCGGCGCGGCTGCTGGCGAGTGCTTGAGCGCCTCGGCAGTGCGCCGCGCGGCGCGGTTATCATGCGGCTTCCTTCGCTGCACACGCCGACGCGCATGAAACTTCCGATGGTTCGCAGCCTTGTGGTGCTGGTGCTGGGCGCGCTGCTGCTGGCCGGCTGCGGTTTTCATTTGCGCCGCAGCGTGCAGTTGGCGCCGACGCTGCAGCGCATGCACCTGCAGGTTTCCGGCGACAACGCGCTGACGCGGCAATTGGCCACCGCGCTGCGCCTGTCCGGCGTCACGCTGGAGGACCACGGCGGTCCCGGCATCGCCGTGCTGCGCGTGCCGGTGAACAGCTTCAACACGCAGGCGCTGACGCTGACCGGCTATGCGAGCGTCAGCGAGTACGTGGTGTATTACCGGGTCGAGTTCGAGGTGCTGGGGGCGAATGGCAAGCTGCTGATCCCGCTGCAGACGATCCGCATGTCGCGCAATTTCACCTTCAACCAGGCCCAGGTCATCGGCAGCGCCGGGCAGCAGGAGCAGATCCAGCGCGGGTTGATCGATGACACGGCGCAGGCCATCCTCATGCGCCTGCAGGCGCAGGGTGGCGGCGTGGTCGGCAAGCCGGCCGCGGCTTCCAGCGCGGCGCCGCCTGCGCCAGGGCACCACTGAGATGCACAGCGCCAGCGACTGGTCGCGCGCGCTGGCGGCGCCGGAACTGCCAGCGGTCATCCTGCTCGCCGGCGATGAATTGCTGGTGCTGGAGGCCGCCGACGCCACGCGGGCGCGGGCGCGGGCACTGGGCTACGGCGAGCGCACGCGTTTCGATGTCGAGAGTGGTTTCGACTGGAATGATTTGGCGCGCGCCGGTGCCGGGCTGTCGCTGTTCGCCACGCGCCGCCTGCTCGACCTGCGCCTGCCTGCCGGCAAGCCGGGCAAGGACGGCGCCGAGGCGATCGTGGCCTGGTGCGCACAACCGCCGCCGGACACCGTGCTGCTGATCAGCAGCCAGGACTGGAGCCGCAAGCACGAGGCCCACTGGTCGCAGGCGATCGAACGCGCCGGCGTGGCGGTGCACTTGCAGGCGCCGCGCGCGCAGGAGCTGCCCAATTGGCTGGGCCAGCGCCTCGCCGCGCGCGGGCTGGCGGCCGAAATGGAGGCGCTGGACTGGCTGGCGGCGCGCACCGAGGGCAATCTGCTGGCCGGCGCGCAGGAAATCGACAAGCTGGTGTTGCTGGTGGATGCCGGCACGCGTCTGGATCGCGAAACCCTCGAGCAGCTGGTCAGCGACAGCGCGCGCTACGACGCGTTTCAGTTGATCGACGCGGTGCTGGCCGGCGATGCCGCGCGCGCGCTGCGCATCCTCGCCGGGCTGCGCACCGAAGGCGAGGATTTGTTGCCGCTGCTGGGTCTGCTGAATCTGCAACTCGGCATCGCCGCGCGGCTGGCTGGCGCGCGTGATTTCGATGCGGCGGCGCGCGCCGAACACCTGTGGCAGGCGCGTGCCGCGCAGTGCCGGCGCGCACTGGCGCGCGCGCCGCAAGCACGCTTCTGGCAGCGCTGTCTGGTGTGGTCGGGGCGCATCGATCGCATGGTCAAGGGCCGCGAGTCTGGCGAGCCGTGGCGCGAATTCGAGCGTCTGCTGGTGGTGCTTATGCAGCCACGCGCCGCCGCGGCGCTGGCCTGAGCGCGGCGCAGATGGTGACGATCGCGTCATCGCTGCGTCCGCTGGCCTTGTTCGGCGGCACCTTCGATCCGGTGCATCTGGGCCATTTGCGCGTGGCCTGGGAAGCGGCCGAGGCGCTGGACGCCGAGGTGCGCCTGCTGCCGGCGCGCGCGCCGCCGCATCGGCCGCAGCCGATCGCCAGCGCCGAGGCGCGCGTGGCGCTGCTGCGCGCGGCGCTGGCCGGGCAGGATCGACTCGGGCTGGATTTGCGCGAGCTGGCGCGGCCCGGTCCGTCGTACAGCGTCGATACGCTGACCGAATTGCGCGCCGAGCAGGGCACGCAGCGGCCGCTACTGCTGTTGCTCGGACAGGATGCCTTTGCCGGGCTGCCGACCTGGCGGCGCTGGATGCAACTGTTCCAACTCGCGCACATCGTGGTGTTGACGCGCCCGGCGAGCCTGCCGATCTGGCCCGACAGCTTGCAACAGCAGTGGCGCAAGCGTGCAGTCACCGAGCCCGCGGCGCTGCGCGCGACGTCGGCCGGGGCCGTGTTCAATCTGCGCGTCAGCGCGCTGGAGATCAGCGCCTCGCAGGTGCGCGCGCTGCTGGCGGCGGGGCGCGAGCCGCGCTATCTGCTGCCCGATGCGCTGCTGACTGATGCGGCCCTGCTGGCGCCATACCGCGCGCCGGCGCGCTGACACCGGCCTATACTGGCCGCGCGCACTCCCGCGCCCGATCAGGATTTCCCGCATTGAGCACCGCCGCCGTTTCCGCCGTCATCGACACCTCTCCCGATCCCGATACCCTGCGCGAGCACGTGCTGCACGCGCTGGATGAGCTCAAGGCCAAGGAGGTGCGCGTGATCGACGTACGCGGCAAGACCTCCATCGCCGATACGCTGGTGATTGCCTCCGGCACTTCCACGCGCCACGTCAAGGCGCTGGCCGATGAGGTCGTGCGCTTCGTCAAGAAGGCCGGCATGCTGCCGCTGGGCGTGGAAGGCCAGACCGAGGCAGAGTGGGTGCTGGTGGACCTCGGCGATGTGATCGTGCACGTGATGCTGCCGCGCATCCGCGAGTTCTACGGACTCGAGCGCATGTGGAGCGTCGACGCGCCCGCGGCGGACGCCGCGGCGTCCTGAGCACCACTGCGGCACGCTGCGAGCGATCGACTTGCGCGCGCATTTGCTCAGCGTCGGCGAGCGCATGCCCGACTGGCTGACGCAGGGTTTCGCCGAATACCAGAAGCGCCTGGCGCCGTGGCTACCGCTGCAGTTGCGCGAGATCCGCCTGCCGCGCGGCAAGGCGCTGAATGCGGCGCAGACCAGGGCCGCCGAGGCCGAGGCGCTGCTGGCGGCGCTGCCGCGCGAGGCGTGGATCATCGCGCTCGACGGCCGCGGCACGCCGTGGTCCAGCGAGCAACTGGCCGAGCGCATGGGCGCCTGGCGCATGGGCGGTCGCGATGTGTATCTGCTGATCGGCGGCGCCGAGGGGCTCGACGAAACGGTGCTGCAACGCGCGCATGCGCGCTGGTCGCTGGGTCCGCTGACCCTGCCGCACATGCTGGTGCGCGTGATCGTGGCCGAGCAGTTGTATCGCGCCGCCAGCCTGTTGGCCGGGCATCCGTATCACCGCGGCTGATGGCGTCGCGGCAGTCATCGCACCGACAGCGCCCGGTCTTTCTCTGGCCGAATCCTGCTTGCGGTTCCGCAGCAGCGCAATGGAGTGGCAGTGCCGCCGCAAAGATTCCGACAGGCGGATCGCCGAGCACTGGATCCTGCGAGCCGCGCGACGGTGCCGGTCTCGGCGTCGGCCTTGCGCCGCAATACGCGCAACGGCACGGCGTGCATCTGACCCCGGGCAAGAACTTCTGATGCGATTGGCGCCGAGTGCGGCTGCATTTTCCTTCCCCCGCCGGGAGAAGGGCTTGTCCCGGCGGGGGAAGGATGTCGCGACGTGCCGTGCGAGGATGCGCGTTGCGTGGTTGTACGGCAAACCTCGGCACGCCCGATCATGATCAAGGCTGTGGGACAGGGAATTCAGGGACAGGGTCACCCGGTGTCATTCCCGCGCCCCCTTTCGTCATTCCCGCGAAGGCGGGAATCCAGCGCGAGGCTCGATGGACGTGGCGTCCGGATGGCCAGCTTCGCTGTTGTGAAGCGACTCCCGCGTGCGCGGGGATGATGGGTCATCGGCACTCCCGCGCGCGCTCAGCCCGGCGCGCGCAGCGCCGGATTGTCCCAGCCGGTGCGCGGCGCGAAGCGCGGACCATGGCGCGCGGCCAGTTGTTCGAGCTGCGCGCGCAGCGCGTCGGCGCCGGCGCCGCGGATGTAGGTGATCGGGCCGCCGCGGAACGGCGCGAAGCCGGTGCCGAAGATCACCCCGGCATCGAGCAGATCGGCGTCGTCGACCACACCCTCGGCCAGGCAGGCCACGGCCTCGTTGAGCATCGGCGCGATCAGGCGCAGCTCGAGATCGTCCGGCGCCTGGTAGTCCCTGGGTACCTCGGGCTTGACCGGCTTGCCGTCCTGCCAGCGGTAAAACCCCTGGCCGTCCTTCTTGCCGCGCTTGCCGGAATCCAGCAGGCGCTCGATGCCTTGCGGTAATTCCAAACCGAGGAAAGGTGCCAGCTCCTGACCCACCGAGGCGGCCACGTCCAGACCCACGGTGTCGGCCAGCTCGATCGGTCCCATCGGCATGCCGAAACCGCGCGCGGCGCGATCCAGCACCGCGCCGGGGATGCCTTCGCCCAGCGCACGGATGGCCTCCAGCATGTACGGCATGAGGATGCGGTTGACCAGAAATCCCGGCGTGCCCTTGACCGGCATCGGCAGCTTGTCGATGGCGCGGCAAAAAGCCAGTGCGCGCTGCTCGGTGTCCGCCGCCAGCCGCGCGTGGCGCACCACCTCGACCAGCGGCATCCGCGCCACCGGGTTGAAAAAGTGCAGGCCGATGAAACGCTCGGGTGCATTCAAGCCGCGCGCCAACTCGTTGAGCGGAATGCAGGAGGTGTTGCTGGCCAGCAGCGCCGCGGCGCGCAGGTTGGGTTGTGTGGCGGCGTACAGCGCGCGCTTGGCGTCGATGTTTTCGTAGATCGCCTCCAGCACCAGATCGGCCGCGGCGGCTTGCGTGCCCTCGACGTCGGCGTGCAGCCGCGCCTGCGCGGCGGCCACGCGCTCAGGTGTCCGCAGGCGTTTCTCGAACAGCGTTTGCGCGCGCGCCAGCGCCGGCTCGATGACTTTCATCTCGCGGTCCTGCAGGCTGACGCTGAAGCCGCGATACGCGCACCACGCGGCGATATCGCCGCCCATTACCCCGGCACCGATCACGTGCACATGCGCGATGCCGTGCGCGGTGTCGCCAGCCAGCGCCTTGAGGCGTTCCTGCAAAAAGAACACGCGCACCAGATTGCGCGCGGTGGGCGTGGAGGCGAGGCGCACCACCGAATCGGCTTCCAGCCTGAGGCGTTGGCGCACATCGCTGCCGCCGCGCCGCCACACCTCGATCAGCGCGAACGGCGCCGGGTAGTGCTGCTTGCGCACCTTGGCCGCGGTCTGTTTGCGCAGCAGCGGTGCCAGCAGTTGTCGTGCGATCCAGAGGTTGCTGGCCCAGGCGCGCAGGCGCTGCACGAAGGGTCGCGATGGCCGCTGCCGCAGCAGCGTGCGCGCGGCATCGAGCAGCGCCTCGGGCGCGGCGATGCGATCGGCCAGACCCAGCGCGCGCGCCTTGTCGGCGGCCACGGTCTTGCCGGTGAGCATCAGCGGCAGCGCCTGCAGCGCGCCGATCAGGCGTGGCAGTCGCGCCGTGCCGCCCCAGCCGGGGTGGATGCCAAGCATCACCTCGGGCAGGCCGATGCGCGTTTTCGGGTCGCTGCTGGCCACGCGATACGTGCATACCAGCGCCAGCTCGGTGCCGCCGCCCATGCAGTGCCCGTGGATCGCGGCCACGCTGGGGCATGGCAGCTCCGCCAGTTTTTGATAAACGCGCTGGCCATACTCGATCACCGCGCGCACGCTGCCGGTTTTCTCGTATTGCGCGAACTCGTGGATATCCGCGCCGGCGATGAAACCGGCGGCCTTGCCCGAGCGCACGATCAGGCCCGGGGGCGGCTCGATCAACAGGCGATCGAGCGCCTGATCGAGTTCCCTCAGCACCGCGGGCGCCATGGCGTTGACGCTGGCGTCGGCGCGATCGAGCGTGAGCGTGACGATGCCATCGGCATCGGCCGCGGCGCGCCAGTGGCGCAAACGCAGTCCTGCGAACATGCGCGTGATCTCGGAGCGGGGTCTGCGATCATCCGGCGCCCGCGCCGATGGGTCAATGCGCGCGGCGCGCGCCGTTCACGCACGCACGCCGTCGTGGTCATGGCCGCGCGCAGCGGCCCGGAACCCACACGCGGTCGCAGTAACCGTCCCAGCGCCAGTGCGTGGGAATCCATGCGCAGCGCCACCGCGCAGGCCGAGGCCGAGCAGCGTGGGCAGGACGAGGCTGCGCGCGTTCATGATCAGGGTCGGACGTGACCTGAACGCGTCCAGTAGCCGGCGCGGAACACCCAGTGCGAGCCACGCGGAACCCAGTGCGGCGCCACCCAGCGCCAGCCAGGACGCGCGCGCATCCAGTATCCAGGCCGCCAGACATAGCGCTGGAAGTGCGGCGCCCAGCGCCAGTAGCCGGGTGCCCGTACATAGCCGCGGCGCACGATCACGCGCTCGTGACGCGGCGCGGGCGGGGCGATGCCGACGCTGACGCCGACCCAGGCGCGTGCTTCTGCGGCGGGCGCGTACACCGCGCCCAGCGCGGCGATGGCAAGCAGTGGAACAAGAATGCGACTGTGCAGGTTCATGGTGAGTGGCTCGCTGGTGGCTCCGCGGAGTGCGGCTCGCATTGGACAACGCCGCGCGTGCCACGACGTTGACCATGGCCACGGACGCATTCAGCGCGTGGCCAGTCCGGATGCGCGGACGGCGTGGTGGCGCGTGAGCGTAAAATGCGCGCATTCATTCGCGGAGCCCAACCCATGAGCACTCCCGCCCCGCAGTGGCCCGAGCCGGCCACGGCCAGCGCCGCGCCGCTGCGCTTCGTCACCGCCACCAGCCTGTTCGATGGCCACGACGCGGCCATCAACATCATGCGCCGGCTGATCCAGGCGCAGGGCGCCGAGGTCATCCATCTCGGCCACAACCGCAGCGTCGAGGACGTGGTGCGCGCGGCGCTGCAGGAAGACGCCGACGCCATCGCCATCTCCAGCTACCAGGGCGGTCATCTCGAGTACTTCAGGTACATGATCGACATGCTGCGCGAGCGCGGCGCCGGTCATATCCGCGTGTTCGGCGGCGGCGGCGGCACCATCACCCCCGAGGAAATCACCGAACTGCAGGCCTACGGCGTGGAGCGCATCTACCACCCCAACGATGGCATGCACATGGGGCTGGTGGCGATGATCGAGGATGTGGTTCGGCGGGCGCGGAAAGGCCCGGACTCGGGAGTTGGGTTTCGGCGCCCCAAAAGGCGGGACTCGGGACTCGGGACTAGGGACTCGGCGAGCAGGAGCGCCGGCACTGCATGGTTCGATCTGGCCGGATCGGTGGGTCTATCCGATGAGCGGCTGATCGGCCAAGTCCTCTCGGCGCTCGAGGACCAGGTTTTTGCGGACACCGAACTCACTCAGTTGCAGCAACGCTGGGCTCGGGCAGTTTCCGAGTCCCGAGTCCCGAGTCCCGAGTCCCGAGGACACACCGCGCCCGTGCTCGGCCTCACCGGCACCGGTGGCGCGGGCAAGTCCTCGGTGGTGGATGAACTGCTGCTGCGCTTCCTGCATGCCTTCCCGGAGATGCGCATCGCGGTACTGGCGGTGGACCCCACGCGTCGGCGTTCGGGCGGCGCGCTGCTCGGCGATCGCATCCGCATGAACGCGCTGCGCAGCCCGCGCGTGTTCATGCGCTCGATGGCCACGCGCCGCCAGCACGCCGCCACCAGCGCGCTGCTGCGCGAATGCCTGGATTACCTGCGCGCGCAGGATTTCGATCTGATCATTCTGGAAACCGCGGGCATCGGCCAGAGCGATTCCGAGGTGGTCGATCTGGTCGATTTTCCGGCCTACGTGATGACCAGTGACTACGGCGCCGCCAGTCAGCTCGAAAAAATCGACATGCTGGATTTCGCCGAGCTCATCGTGCTCAACAAGTTCGACCGCCGCGGCGCCGAGGACGCGCTGCGCGACGTGCGCAAGCAGTGGAAGCGCAACCGCGTCAAGTTCCAGCTCAAGGATGAGGAAGTGCCGGCGTATCCGACCATCGCCAGCCAGTTCAACGATCCCGGCGTGACCTGGATGTTCGTCGAGTTGTGCCGGTTGATGCGCGAGAAGATTCCGGGACTCGGGGCACAGAAACCAGGACTCGGGACCCAGAAATCGGGACCCGGGACTCGGGACTCGGGACTCGGAAAGGGCAACAGCCAGAGCTTGGGCACCGTGCGCTGCGATTTCGACCCCAAGCTCGACACCACGTTGAAGGAGCCGCGCGCCACGGTGCTGATCCCGGGCGCGCGGGTGCGCTATCTGGCCGAGATCGCCGAGCAGGGCCGCGGCGTCAACGCGCGCATCGAGCGCGAGGCCGAGGCGGCGCGCAAGGCACAGCATTTCCACGAAGTGCTGCGCGAGCTGGGCGATCCGCGGCTGCCGCAGGCGCTGCAGCCGCATGACGCGGCGGACCTGGCTGCGGGCCAGCGTGCGGCCATGCCCGATGCCACGGCTGCGTCGGATTCTTTGGCTGCGCCTCAGAATGACAACGAAGCTTTGCCTAGGCATGAGGCAACCCCCGATCGCACTTTGCTCCCCCTGCGCCAGCGTTACAACGAGGCGCTGAAGGCGCTCTCCAGCGAAGCGTTGCACCTGCTGCGCGAGTGGCCGGCGCGCAAGGCTTCCGTCACCGCCGAGTTCACCGAATACCAGGTACGCGGCAAGACCATCCACGTCGACAACTATCGCGAATCGCTCAGTCACCAGAAGATTCCCAAGATCGCGCCGCCGCAGTACCGCGACTGGGGCGACCTGCTGCGCTTTCTGATGCGCGAGAACCTGCCCGGCGGCTATCCCTACACCGGCGGCGTGTATCCGTATCGGCGCACCGGCGAGGACCCCACGCGCATGTTCGCCGGCGAGGGCACGCCCGAGCGCACCAACCGCCGCTTCCATTACCTCAGCCTCGGCCAGCCGGCCGCGCGTCTGTCCACCGCGTTCGACTCGGTGACGCTGTACGGCGAAGACCCGGCGCCGCGCCCGGACATCTACGGCAAGATCGGCAACTCGGGCGTCAGCATCGCCACGCTCGACGACATGAAGAAGCTGTACTCCGGCTTCGACCTGTGCGATCCGAAGACCTCGGTGTCGATGACCATCAACGGCCCGGCGCCGATGATCCTGGCGATGTTCATGAACACCGCCATCGACCAGCAGGTGGAGAAGTACCTGCGCAGCGACGCCGCGCGCTGGGACGCCACCGAGGCGCGCATCGCCACGATGTATCAGGGCCGCGCGCGCGCGCAATACGTGGGCCCACTGCCCGAAGGCAACGACGGCCTCGGCCTGGGCCTGCTCGGCATCAGCGGCGACGAGGCGGTGCCGCCCGAGGTCTACGCGAAGATCAAGGCCGACACCCTGACCAAGGTGCGCGGCACGGTGCAGGCCGACATCCTGAAGGAGGACCAGGCGCAGAACACCTGCATCTTCAGCACCGAGTTCGCGCTGCGCATGATGGGCGACATCCAGCAATACTTCGTCGATCACGCGGTGCGCAATTTCTACTCGGTGAGCATCAGCGGGTATCACATCGCCGAAGCCGGGGCCAACCCGATCAGCCAGCTCGCCTTCACCCTGAGCAACGGCTTCACCATCGTCGAGTACTACCTCGCGCGCGGCATGCAGATCGACGACTTCGCGCCCAACCTGAGCTTCTTCTTCAGCAACGGCATGGACCCGGAGTACACCGTGATCGGCCGCGTGGCGCGGCGTATCTGGGCGCGCGCCATGCGCGAGCGCTACGGCGCCAACGAGCGCAGCCAGATGATGAAGTACCACATCCAGACCAGCGGCCGCTCGCTGCACGCGCAGGAGATCCAGTTCAACGACATCCGCACCACGCTGCAGGCGCTGTACGCCCTGTTCGACAACTGCAACAGCCTGCACACCAACGCCTACGACGAGGCCATCACCACACCGA